>NZ_BCBT01000080.1:0-21540 GCF_001320965.1 Pseudomonas sp. NBRC 111143
GTTTCTGCATGCCCGCGACGGCAACCCCTGCCGCCCCTTCGATGATCCAGCGGTCGTGGGCTGCGACGTCGCGCATGGCTGCGCTGATCTCAGCCTCGCTGACCAGCACGGTGCGATGCAGCAACTGCTGGCACAGGGGGAAGGTGATGGCGCCGGGCTCGACGCCGCCGGCCGTGCCGTCCGACAGGGTATCGAGTTCTTGCATCTCGATGATCCGCCCCTCCTCCAACGAGCGCTGCAGGGTGGGTGCGTTGGCCGGCCAGCAGCCGATGACCTGCACCGAGGGTGCAAGCGCGCGCAATGCAGCGCCAATGCCCGAGATCAAGCCACCACCACCGACAGCGACGAAAACCGCGTCCAGGTCCGGCGCCTGCTCGAACAGCTCGATGCCGATGGTGCCCTGGCCAGCGATGATCTGCGCGTCGTTGTAGGGGGAGACGAAAGGCTTGCCCTGCAGCTTGGCCTGGCGAGCCGCCTCAAGCTCGACCGACAGCGGGTCATTGTCGAGTTCGATAACCTCGGCCCCCAGGCCACGCATGGCCCGGATCTTCAGCGGCGAGGCACTGCTGCTGACGTACACGGTGACCGGCACACCCAGCAACTGCCCGGCCAGTGCAAGGCCCTGCCCGTGATTGCCGGATGAGGCGGTGATCACGCCAGCCTGACGCTGCGCAGGGTCGAGCAGGCGCAGCTTGTTGCTGGCCCCGCGGAATTTGAAGGAACCGGTGTGCTGCAGGTGTTCGCACTTGAGATGGACATTGCAGCCGCTCTGACGGGAAAGCCCCGGGCTGTGGCTGAGCGGCGTGACCGCCACCTGGGGACGAAGGGCTTCATGGGCTTCGCGGATGGCGTGGGGCAGGGTGTCCAGGATGGTCATGGGGGCTCCTTGGGCGATGCGCAGGGGCAAACGCTACGATGTAGAATTAAATTCTACCGTAGACTATTTTTCCAGGCATTGAAAGCCTGTCGTTTCGTTTGTAACGCCAGCGCCCAACGCTGCGCAGCCCTTTTCGCGGGCAAGCCCGCTCCCACTGTTTTCTCTACTGGCTCAGGGATCGTGGAATACGGGTCAGCGGTGGCCTCAGCCTTCGCGCAACGCCTTCACATACTTGTATACCGTCGCCCGCCCCATCCCCAGCACGTTGGCCACGTAGTCATGGGCGCTCTTGCCGCGGAACGCGCCCTCCCCGTGCAGCGCCTCGACCAACTGCCGCTTCTGCTCGCGGTCCAGCCCGCCCAGGCTCAATCCACGCGCCTGCAACCAGGCATGCAGGAAGGTGTTGATGCGCTCCTGCCAGTCGTCGCGGAACAATGCCTGCGGTTGCGGCAACAGGCGGCTGGCCTGGAAGAACGCCTCCAGCGCATCGCGCGCCTGCTCGAGAATCGAAACGTTGAGGTTGATGCAGATCAGCGCCTCGGGCTGGCCGCTGGCGTCGCGCATCACGCTGCTGATCGAACGGATTTTCTGCCCGTTCCAGTTGAGCTTTTCATACGGCCCCAGGCGGGTGCTGTCATCGAGCTGGCTGGGCAGGTCGTCGAGCCCGGAATCATCGCCGAGCTGGCGCTTGGAAATGTTGTTGGCGATATGCACCACCGTCTGGCTGGCCAGGTCGTGCACCACCACTTCGGCATGCGGGAACAACAGGGCTGCGATGCCCTCGGCCATGGCGGCGTAGTTGCTGAAGCGGCTGGACGGCATGAACGGGTCCTGGAGGGTGGTCATGGATAGCCGAGCACTTCGCGAATAGTGCGCAGGTGCTGGATGATCCACTGCTTGTCGATCGCACCCCATTCACGGATGCGGTAGTGGCCAGCGTGGTTGCGCGCGCCGCTCTGCTGCTCGAATTCGCAGACGATATCCAAGTCGGCGAGGGCGGCGATGGTGTCCTGGGCAGTACGCCGCGGCATGCCGGTGGCTTCCATCAGCGCGGGCACGCTGGTGGCGGTCTGGCTATCGATCAGCCAGGCCACGTAGAGACGGCGATAGAAGCTGCTCTTGGTCTTGCTCACGTCCATGCTGGTGGGATCCTCATGCATTGCCTGGCAATTCGCGCCAGGTCAGGTAGACACGCAAGTCGAACTCCAGTTGATGGTAGTCCGGCTCCATGTGCTGGCACAGCTGGTAGAACGCCTTGTTGTGGTCGCGCTCACGCAGGTGTGCCAGCTCGTGCACCACGATCATGCGCAGAAACTGCGGCGCCGCGTCCTTGAACAACGAGGCGATGCGGATTTCCTTCTTGGCCTTGAGGTTGCCACCCTGCACCCGCGACACCGCCGTGTTCAGGCCCAGGGCCCGGTGGGTGAGGTCGAGGCGATTGTCGTAGAGCACCTTATCCAGCGGCGGGGCGCTGCGCAGGTACTGCTGACGCAGGTCCTGGGCATAGAGGTACAGCGCCTTGTCGCTCTGCACCTCGTGGCGCGCGGGGTAGCGCTGCTGCAGGTAACCGCCCAGGCGATCGCTGGCGATCATCTGGCGGACCTGTTCCTGCAGGTGCGGGGGGTAGGCTTGCAAGTAGCGTAGGGTGGTCATGGGGTGGGAGTTTACCGAATTGGTGAGGGCCTGTGGTTGGCAGGTCTGGCCCTTTCGCGGGCAAGCCCGCTCCTACAGGACGCAAAATTTGGCTAGGATGCTGTATTCGCCCCTGCTCGAAGCACTCACCATGCCCAAAGCCAGCAAGATCACCGACCCGTCCTATGAACTGATGGACGACCACGAAGGCCATTCGCTGATCTACCGCCAGCACGGTTTCCCGAGCCCGCTGGTGCGTTGGCACTTCCACAAGGAATACGAGCTGCACCTGATCGTCGCCAGCTCCGGCAAGGTGTTCATCGGCGACTACATCGGCAACTTCGCCCCGGGCACGCTGTTTCTCACAGGGCCGAACCTGCCACACAACTGGATCAGCCAGGTGGCCGCCGACGAGGTGGTCGACACCCGGGACATGCTGGTCAACTTTACCGACGAAGTCCTCGAGCAAGGCAGCCAGGTGTTCTCCGAGCTCAACCAGCTGACGCCACTGCTGGCCCGTGCCAGCTATGGCATCGAATTCCGCGACCCGCGCCTGATCGCCGAGAGCCAGCAACTGATGCAACGCATCTCGCAAAGTGCCGGCATGACGCGCCTGGGATACTTTTTTATCCTCATGGAACAGCTGGCTGCCTGCGAGGACTACCAGTTGCTGTCCACCGTCACCTCCTCGCAGCTGGCCGATGAACACAACGTCGACCGCATCAACCGCGCGGTGGACTACATCTTCCAGCACTACGCCCAGGACCTCACCCAGAACGAGGTTGCCGAGCACCTGGGCATGACCCCCACCTACTTCTCGCGCTTCTTCAAGCAGGCCGCCGGGCGTGGCTTCGTCGAGTTCGTCAATCGCCTGCGGATCAGCAAGTCCTGCGAGCTGCTGGCGCGCAGCGATCTGCCGGTGACCGAGGTGTGCTTCGAATCCGGCTTCAGCAACCTGTCCAACTTCAACCGGCGTTTCCAGCAGCTCAAGGGCATGACACCGTCGGGCTACCGCAGCCTGGTCACCCAGCGCCTGACCGAGCAGAACCTTTCCTGAAACGTTTGAGCAGTGCATCACACTGCAAATACCCCAGTGCAAAAAAGTATCGGCCCGCGTGCAGTCGAGGCTTTGTTGCGCTGGCGATGCAGGAGTGTAATCGGCAACCAGCGACACAAAAAAAACAATAGTGACTTCCGCGCCGCCCTGCGGTCCGGAAGAGGAGTTCAACGATGAACGACTCGATCAAGGCCTGCGTGGCCGTTGCCTGTCTGAGCCTGCCGGTGTTTGCCCAGGCTGCCGAAACCCTGACCATTGCCACCGTCAACAACAACGACATGATCCGCATGCAGCGGCTGTCCAAGGTGTTCGAGGAACAGCACCCGGACATCAAGCTCAAGTGGGTGGTGCTCGAAGAGAACGTCCTGCGCCAACGCCTGACCACCGATATCGCCACCCAAGGCGGGCAATTCGACGTGCTCACCATCGGCATGTACGAAGCCGCGCTGTGGGGCGCCAAGGGTTGGCTGGAGCCCATGAAGGACCTGCCTGCCGACTATCAGCTCGACGATGTCTTCCCTTCGGTGCGCGACGGCCTGTCGGTCAAGGGCACGCTCTACGCCCTGCCCTTCTATGCCGAAGCCTCGATCACCTACTACCGCAAGGACCTGTTCCAGCAGGCCGGGCTGCAGATGCCCGAGCAACCGACCTGGACCCAACTGGGCGAATTCGCCGCCAAGCTCAACAAACCCGAAGCCGGCCAGTACGGCATCTGCCTGCGCGGCAAGGCCGGCTGGGGTGAAAACATGGCGCTCATCGGCACCCTGGCCAATGCCTTCGGCGCCCGCTGGTTCAACGAGCAGTGGCAGCCGGAGTTCACCGGCAGCGAGTGGACCAAGGCGCTGAACTTCTACGTCGACACCATGAAGCAGTACGGCCCGCCCGGCGCCTCCAGCAATGGCTTCAACGAGAACCTGGCGCTATTCAACAGCGGCAAGTGCGCGATGTGGGTCGATGCCAGCGTCGCCGGCTCGTTCGTCACCGACAAGAGCCAGAGCAAGGTAGTCGACGATGTGGGCTTCACCTTCGCGCCGAAGGAAGTCACCGACAAGGGCGCGACCTGGCTGTATTCCTGGGCGCTGGCGATCCCTACCAGCTCCAAGTCCAAGGACGCCGCCAGGACCTTCAGCACCTGGGCCACCTCCCAAGCCTACGGCCAACTGGTCGCCGACAAGGAAGGCGTGGCCAACGTGCCGCCAGGCACCCGCGCCTCCACCTACAGCGAGGCCTACCTGCAGGCCGCACCGTTCGCCAAGGTCACGCTGGAGTCGCTGAAGAAGGTCGATCCCAACCACCCGACCCTCAAGCCTGTGCCCTACGTGGGTATCCAGCTGGTGACCATCCCTGAGTTCCAGGCCATCGGCACCCAGGTCGGCAAGCTGTTCTCCGCCGCCCTGACCGGCCAGATGAAGCCTGAACAGGCGTTGGCCGCCGCCCAGTCGTCCACCGAACGCGAGATGAAACGCGCCGGCTACCCCAAGTAGACCGTCCCTGATCGCCAGCACGCCGCCCTCGGTGTGCCGGCGGCCGGCTGCTCGCCCCTTTCTGCCGTACACGGAGTCGTCATGAACACCTCGGCCCTCGACACCCCGACCCACGCCCCCGCGCGCCCCGGCAAACGCCGCGTCGGCCCCGGCTGGTTCCTGGTCAGCCCTTCGGTGGCGCTGCTGCTGTTATGGATGATCGTGCCCCTGGGCATGACCCTGTATTTCTCGCTGATCCGCTACAACCTGCTGTATCCCGGCGAGAACGACTTCGTCGGCCTGGAGAACTTCAGCTTCTTCGTCACCGACGCCGGCTTCCTGCCCGGCGCCCTGAATACCCTGACCCTGGTCGGCAGCGTGCTGGCGATCAGCGTGGTGTTCGGCGTGCTCATCTCTGCATTGCTGGAGGCTGGTGAGTTCTGGGGCCGCGGCGTGGTGCGCGTGCTGCTGATCTCGCCGTTCTTCATCATGCCCACGGTCAGCGCGCTGCTGTGGAAGAACCTGATATTCCACCCGGTGTCCGGGATCCTCGCGGCGGTCTGGCGCCTGTTCGGCGCGCAGCCGGTGGACTGGCTGGCGCACTATCCGCTCTTGTCGATCATCCTGATCGTGTCGTGGCAATGGCTGCCGTTCGCCATCCTGATCCTGATGACCGCCATGCAGTCGCTGGACCAGGAACAGAAGGAGGCCGCACGCCTGGACGGCGCCGGCCCCCTGGCAATCTTCTGGCACCTCACCCTGCCGCACCTGGCGCGGCCGATCGCCGTGGTGGTGATGATCGAGACCATCTTCCTGCTGTCGGTGTTCGCCGAGATCTTCACCACCACCAGCGGCGGGCCGGGCTACGAGTCCACCAACCTCGCCTACCTGATCTACAACCAGGCATTGCTGCAGTTCGACGTCGGCATGGCGTCGGCCGGTGGCCTGATCGCCGTGCTGATCGCCAACATCGCCGCCATCGTGCTGGTGCGCATGATCGGCAAGAACCTCACCGAGCGCAGCTGAGGAGCCCGCCATGCTGACACTCAAGCAAACCCGCCGCCTGCGCGATGCGCTGATCGGCCTGCTGTGCTGGGGCATTGCCCTGGCGATCTTCTTCCCGATCTTCTGGATGCTGCTGACCAGCTTCAAGACCGAGCTCGACGCCTTCGCCACGCCGCCGCAGTTCATCTTCCACCCGACGCTGGAGAACTACCTGCACATCAACGAGCGCAGCGACTACTTCGCCTACGCCTGGAACTCGGTGCTGATCTCGTTCTCCGCAACCCTGCTGTGCATGCTGATCGCAGTGCCTGCGGCCTACTCGATGGCGTTCTTCGAAACCCGCCACACCAAGCGCACGCTGCTGTGGATGCTGTCGACCAAGATGCTGCCGCCGGTGGGGGTGCTGATGCCGATCTATCTGCTGGCCAAGCAGTTCGCCCTGCTCGATTCACGGCTGTCGCTGATCATCGTCTACACCCTGATCAACCTGCCGATCGTGGTGTGGATGGTGTACACCTACTTCAAGGACATCCCCGTCGACATCCTCGAAGCGGCGCGCCTGGACGGCGCCGGCACCTGGCAGGAAATCTTGCGCGTGCTGCTGCCGATCGCCCGTGGCGGCCTCGCCTCGACCGTGCTGCTGTCGCTGATCCTGTGTTGGAACGAGGCGTTCTGGTCGCTCAACCTGACCTCTTCGGCCGCCGCACCGCTGACCGCGCTGGTGGCCTCCTACTCAAGCCCCGAAGGCCTGTTCTGGGCCAAGCTCTCGGCCGTCTCGACCCTGGCCTGCGCACCGATCCTGATCTTTGGCTGGATCAGCCAGAAGCAGCTGGTGCGCGGGCTGTCGTTCGGAGCGGTGAAATGAATACCCCCAACTACACCATTTCTGTAGGAGCGGGCTTGCCCGCGAAGCAAACACTGCGATGCATGGCACCGGCTATGCCGGTGTTCGCGGGCGAGCCCGCTCCTACAGGATTCTGCAAAACCTCATTTTTTCCTGGCCACTGCACAGGTAACTCGACATGGCTGACCTGAAGATCCGCAACCTGCAAAAAGGCTTTGATGGCCACGCCATCATCAAGGGCATCGACCTGGACGTGCACGACCGTGAATTCGTGGTGTTCGTCGGGCCATCCGGCTGTGGCAAGTCGACCTTGCTGCGCCTGATCGCTGGCCTCGAAGAGGTCAGCAGCGGCAGCATCACCCTCGATGGCGTCGACATCACCGACACCGCTCCGGCCAAGCGCAACCTGGCCATGGTGTTCCAGACCTACGCCCTGTATCCGCACATGACCGTGCGCAAGAACCTGTCGTTCGCCCTGGACCTGGCGGGCGTGGCCAAGGCCGAGGTCGCCAGCAAGGTCGACAACGCCGCGCGCATTCTCGAGCTGCAACCGATGCTCGAGCGCAAGCCGCGCCAGCTCTCCGGTGGCCAACGCCAGCGGGTGGCGATCGGCCGGGCAATCGTGCGCAACCCGAAGATCTTCCTGTTCGACGAGCCGCTGTCCAACCTCGACGCCGCCCTGCGCGTGCAGATGCGCCTGGAGCTCTCGCGCCTGCACAAGGAACTGGCCGCGACCATGATCTACGTGACCCACGACCAGGTAGAGGCGATGACCCTGGCCGACAAGGTGGTGGTGCTCAACGCCGGTCGCATCGAGCAGGTCGGCTCGCCGCTGGAGCTGTACCACCATCCGGCCAACCTGTTCGTCGCAGGCTTCCTCGGTACGCCGAAGATGGGCTTCCTGCGCGGGCACCTGAGCCGCAGCCAGGGCAACCAGTGCGAGGTCGCCCTCGAGTGCGGCGCCCGTATCGCCCTGCCGCTATGCGCAGGCGAACTGGCCACCGGCAGCCAGATCACCCTGGGCATTCGCCCGGAGCACCTGAGCATCAGCCGCAGCGGTCACGGCGAGCATGGCTCGCTGCAGGTCACCGCCGATGTCAGCGAACGCCTGGGCAGCGACAGCTACTGCCACGTGCGTAGCGCCTCCGGCGAGATGCTCACCGTGCGGGTCCGCGGCGACTTCGCGCCTGAGTACGGCGAGCAACTGGAACTGAGCTTCGATCCGGCGCACTGCCATCTGTTCGACAGCACCGGCAAGGCCCTGGACAAACGACTGCAACAGGCGGCCTGAGCCGTCTTCAAGGATTTTTCGATGAAACTCAACCAGCGCAATCTCGACAAGCTGGCGACCGCGGTCGCACGCCCCGCCTATGACCCGGCGCAACTGCGCCAGGGCATCGTGCACATTGGTGTCGGCGGCTTCCATCGTGCCCACCAGGCCGCCTATACCGACGCCCTGATGAACCGCGGCGAAGCCCTCGACTGGGCGATCTGCGGCGCCGGCCTGCGCAGCGAAGACCGCGCCATGCGCGACGCCCTGGCTGGCCAGGACCACCTCTACACCCTGTTCGAGCTGGGCGAAAACCCCGACACCGAGGTGCGTGTAATCGGTGCCATCAGCGGCATGCTGCTGGCAGAAAGCGACAGCCAGGCATTGCTCGACAAACTTGCCGACCCGGCCATCCGCATCGTCTCGCTGACCATCACCGAGGGCGGCTACTGCATCGCCGACAGCACGGGCGAGTTCCTCGAGAACCTGCCGATGATCCAGCACGACCTGGCCAGGCCTGACCAGCCGCACAGCGTATTCGGCTTTCTCTGCGAGGCCCTGCGCCGTCGCCGCGAGGCCGGCACCCCGGCGTTCACGGTGATGTCCTGCGACAACCTTCCACACAACGGCGACGTAGCGCGCAAGGCACTGCTGGCCTTCGCCCACCTGCTCAACCACGACCTGGCCCAGTGGATCGCCCAGCACGTCAGCTTCCCCAATGCCATGGTCGACCGCATCACGCCCATGACCAGCGACGAACACCGCCGCCAACTGGCCGAGCGCTATGGCGTCGAAGACGCCTGGCCAGTGGTCTGCGAGCCGTTCCTGCAGTGGGTGCTGGAAGACAAGTTCGTCAGCGGTCGCCCGGCCTGGGAGAAGGTCGGCGTGCAGTTCACCGACGACGTCACGCCCTATGAAGAGATGAAGATCAAGCTGCTCAACGGCAGCCACCTGGCGTTGACCTACCTGGGCTTCCTGCAGGGTTATCGCTTCGTCCACGAGACCCTCGCCGACGACCTGCTGCGCCGCTACATGCGCACCTTCATGGACCAGGACGTCACCCCGCAACTGGCACCGGTGCCGGGCATCGACCTGACGCACTACAAGGACAGCCTCACCGAGCGCTTCTCCAACCGTGCCATCGCCGACCAGCTGGAGCGGGTGTGCTCGGACGGCTCTTCGAAATTCCCCAAGTTCATCGTGCCCACCGCCAACCGCCTGATCGCCGACGGCAAGCCACTGGAGCGCGTGGCGCTGGTAGTCGCAGCCTGGGCGCTGTACCTGGGCGGCAAGGATGAAAAAGGCAATGTCTACAGCATTCCCGATCCGCGCGCGGCACAGTGCCAGGCCCGTGTCGTCCAGCGCGAAGGGCTGGCTGCCCGGGTGCTGGGCGACGAGGCGATCTTCGGCACGGCGATCCCCAACTCGCGGGCCTTCGTCGAGGCCTTCGAGCGCCTGTACGACAGCTTGCGTGAAGTCGGCGTGAGTGAAACCCTGCGCCGGGTACTGGGCGACTGAGACGGAGCACGGCGATATGGACGGACTGTTCCTCGGCATCGACTGCGGCACCCAGGGCACCAAGGCCCTGGTGCTCGACGCAGGCAGCGGCCGTGTACTGGGGCTGGGCAGCGCGGCACATGCGGCGCCGCAGGGCGACCACGGTCGCCGCGAACAGGATCCGGCAGACTGGCAGCAGGCGCTGCGCACGGCGGTAGCCAATGCCCTGGCCGACGCAGGAGTCAGCGGCCATGCCATCCGCGCACTGGCCGTGTCTGGCCAGCAACACGGCCTGGTGATGCTCGACGACCAGGGCCGAGTGCTGCGCCCGGCCAAGCTCTGGTGCGATACCGAGACCACCGCGGAAAACGACGAATTGCTGGCCGCCCTCGGCGGCGCCGCAGGCTCGCTGGAGCGCCTGGGGCTAGTGGTCGCGCCGGGCTATACGCTGTCAAAGCTGCTGTGGAGCCAGCGCCATCACCCCGAGCTGTTCGCCCGCGCCGCACACCTGCTGCTGCCTCACGACTACCTCAACCATTGGCTCACCGGCCGTGCCTGCAGCGAACCTGGCGACGCCTCGGGCACCGGCTACTACGATGTGCGCAATCGCACCTGGGCCGCCGATGTGCTGGCGCTGATCGAGCCCGGCAAGCGCCTGCTGGCGGCACTGCCCGAGCTGGTAGAACCTGGCGACTGCATCGCCACCCTGCAGCCCTCGGCAGCCCGGGCGCTGGGCCTGGATACCGGCGCCTGGGTGGCCAGCGGTGGGGGCGACAACATGCTCGGCGCCATCGGCACCGGCAACATCCATCCCGGCATGATCACCCTCAGCCTGGGCACCTCCGGCACCCTTGCGGCACACCTAGACGAGCCACACGTCAGCCCCCACGGTGAAGTCGCGACCTTCTGCGGCTCATCCGGCGGATGGCTGCCGCTGATCTGCACCATGAACCTCACCAGCGCCTGCGCCCTGGTGCAAGACCTGTTGCAGCTTGACCTGTCGGCGTTCAGCGAACTCGCCGCACAAGCCCCCGTCGGTGCCGAAGGCCTGTTGCTGCTGCCATTCTTCAATGGCGAACGCGTGCCGGCACTGCCCGAGGCCAGCGCCAGTCTGCACGGCATGACCAGCAGCAACCTGACCCGCGCCAACCTCTGCCGGGCGGTGCTCGAAGGCACCTGCTTCAGCCTGCGCTACGGGCTCGACCTGTTGCGCGCCAGTGGCCTGCAGGGGCAGGAGATCCGCCTGGTCGGCGGCGCGGCGAAAAGCCCACTGTGGCGCCAGACGCTCGCCGACCTGCTCGGCCTGCTGGTGGTGTGCCCGCGCCAGACCGAAGCCGCCGCCCTGGGCGCTGCCATCCAGGCCGCCTGGAGCCTGGGCCGAAAGCTCGGCGAAGGAGATTGCCTGCAGGCCCTGTGCCAGCGCTGCGTCGAACTCGACGAAAGCACCCGCACCACACCCCGGCCCGCACAGCAGGCGGCCTACGAAACAGCCTATCAACGTTATCTTTCGCATCTGCCTGCGCACTGATCGCAGGTATCCTGCCCGCTTACTTCGTTTCGGAGAATTTCATGTACCTGGTCTGTGGCGAAGCCCTGTTCGATGTGTTCAGCCTGGATGACAGCCCGCGCAGCAGCGAGCTGGGCTTCAAGGCGATTGCCGGCGGTTCGCCGTTCAACGTCGCGGTCGGCCTGCGCCGGCTAGGCGTGGATTCGGCGTTGTTCGGCGGGCTGTCCAGCGACTACCTGGGCACACGCCTGCGTCGGGTGCTGGAAGAGGAAAAGGTCGATTGCAGTTACCTGGTGACCAGCGATGCACCGACCACCCTGGCCATGGTCGGGCTGGATGCCAACGGCTCGGCGCAGTACCAGTTCCGCGGCGAAGGCTGCGCCGACCGGCAGGTGCGCCTCGAACACCTACCGGCGCTCGATGACCAGGTGCGCGGCCTGCACGTGGGGTCCTACACCCTGGTGGTCACGCCAGTGGCGGATACACTACTGGCGCTGGTGCAGCGCGAAAGCGCACACCGGCTGATCAGCCTCGACCCCAACGTCCGCCTCAACCCGCAGCCCGACGTGGCGTTGTGGCGACGCCAGGTGCAAGCCTTCGCGGCCCACGCCCACCTGATCAAGGCCAGCGAGGAAGACCTCGCGCTGCTCTATCCGGATCGCACGCCGTCCGAGGTGGCCCGTGGCTGGCTGAACGACCGCTGCCGACTGGTGTTCGTCACCCACGGTGCAGACGGCGCCAGCGTACATTGCGCGCACGGCTCATGGACACAACCTGCGGATGCCTCGCTGGCAGTGAAAGACACGGTAGGCGCTGGCGATACCTTCCAGGCGGCGGTGCTGAGCTGTCTGGCCAAGCTGAACGCGGACAGTCCACAGGCACTAGCGGCGCTGACGCGCGAAGCGATCGACGGCATCCTCGAATTCGCTATTCGAGCGGCGGCCATCACCTGCTCGCGGGTGGGGCCGGATTTGCCGTTTGCCCGGGAGCTTTAGCGTTACACGGTGAGCCGGACCAGATCAGTCCACCAGGTAAACGTGGTGGGTGAGTCAGTGCTGCGCACGCGGTGTTACCTGGGGGTTTTTCATTTTTCGCCGTTGCTCAGCCTTGGACGTGTAACTGCTCCAACCCGTTGGATTGCTGACCCACGGCGCAGACACCTCATGACCGTTTTTGTAGAAGTGGAGTCGTGCTTCAAGCTGTGCCCACTGCCTAAATGCATAGCGAAGCTCGCTGGAGGTGTATGACTGCCCGTGGGTCATTGATTTGTTGATCACTGCGGCCTCGTCGATACCATCGAGGATGAAATGAACATGATGATCCGCCCTTCTCGCGGTTATCGACAGCCCAATCTTGCTCCCGCGCTTCCATAACAACTGCGGGCCTAGGTCCCCCTCCAGCCACTCATGGAACTGGGTTTTCCCGGGCTGCCCTTTGACCTCGGAATAAATTTTGTCGATATCGAACTTAGTGTTGAAGAGACCGGCTGATACATACCGGTTCCATAACGGGTAGTCAGGAAAGGTTTCCTTGACCTGGGCAAACAGGGATGCATTCGCCCTGACGAACTTGATCACTTCGGTACGGGGCGCTGTTTCGGTCAAACCTGAGCGTGCAAGCGCGTTCTTCATGATGACTCTAGCGATTGCCTGATTGTAGTGATCGATCGTCAGCGCTGACTGGGAGTAATCGATTCCTACATGATTAAAATAGCCCTCGCGCCACTCGCCCAGCCCATACACTAGGTCACCCCGTGCTGGCTGGAGATTGTCGCTGAAGGTAGCAAGCCCCGCAGAGTCCTCAAGCGAGACCGGATTGTTCTGGGTCATGCGGAAGGTGTTGATACCGTCGACGATGCCTGCGGGGTCGGGCGTCAGCCAGCGCCCAACCCAGGGTTGATGATAGCGATACCCGTAGTAATAAAGTCCTGTCGCATCACGCTCCCGCCCCGAATAGCGAACCGTCTTGTACTCCACGTCGATACGATGACGCCCCGCCAGAATCGCCGTCCCGCCAAAGGGGTAGTACTCCTCGAAGCTGATGACACTGCCTTCGCCATCGAGCTCCAGCCCGACGCTGCCGATCAGGCTGTCATAGCCAAAACGCACCTGGTCGTTATCGAACCCCTCCGGTTTGCCCGACTCCCAACGCAACGCCCGCACCTGGGCACGCCCAGCCTCGCCCAGCACCACCGTGTGCAGACTCTCCTGCACGACGCCGTCGGCCATGGTGATACGCAGCTCAAGCCCCGGCAGATACAGCGTGCGCAGCACCTTCAGTGATCCACCTTGCTGCTGATGACTCACCTTGAGCACACGCTGCCTGCCAGCGTCGTAGCGATAGCTTTCCTGAGTACCGCCTGCAACCCGGCGCAACTCGCCGCGTGCCGTCCACTCAAGCGGCTGTCCCGGCAGCAGCACACGCTGCTCGCCCCCTGCGGTGAACAGCGCTTCGACCTCGTCCGGATTGCTGGCCAACGTACTCGACACGCCGCGATTACTGCACTGGCTGACGGTGATTGCAGTGACGTAGTTGTTGTTCGTGGCCGGCGCACTATGACGGACATGCGTGAGATTGCCCGCGCTGTCGTAGGTATAAGTCCGGGTGTAGGGGGTATAGGCCGAATCATCCACCGGCAGCGGCACCAGCACGCCTGGCAGATGATTGCCCTGCTGCCCGGCATTGGCCATCTCACGACCGCTGGCGAAGACCAGTTGATACAGGCTGTCGTAGCGGTACTCGCTTTGCGCGCTGATCTTCTGGTTGCGCCAGAAGCGCGTCGGCTCGGCGTCGTTGGCCAGCCCGACGACGTTGCCGACAGGGTCATAGCGATAGTGCAGGTCCTGCAATCGCTGGCCTTCGCTGGTCTGGCGAGTGGTCCGCACGGCCGCCAGGCGCAGGGTCGTCGGTTCGTAGGTGTACACAGTGACGATGCCGTTGCCATGCACCTCGTGCTGCTTGCGTCCACCCGCCGAGTAACTCACCGACCTGACGATCTCACGCTCTGGCGCGCCTTTGAGCATCAGCCAGTTGGCCGCCAGGGCGCCTGCCACATTGTAGGCGCTGCGCTGCCGATGGCCTGCGCAGTCCAGCGCGGTGAGGCCCTTGCCTGTGGCGTCTACCTGAGTGCGAGTCGTGTAGCGTTGATTCTCCAACAGTGCGTCCCAGGCCTCCGTGGCCTCACCTTGCCAGTCGACATGCACAGTACCGTCGTCGCCACCCTTCAACAGCTTGCGCTGTACACAGAGGGCTGCGCCGCCGAGTGCGCTGGCGAGGATGGAAACGCGCCCGGCTGGATCGTAATGGGCAATCCGAGTGCCGGCCAGGTTGCGGGCTTTCTCATGCGCCTCATTGCCGCCGTACAACACACGCTCACTGGTACGAGGGATATCGCCAGCAACCTGCTCGCTAACCCCCAACAGACGCCCAGGCATATTGACCGGTTCGTAGCGCAGGGTCCGGGTCACGGCTTCGGCGAAGCTGTCCTGCCCATCCAACGCCCTGCCAATACGGCTCACCGAGAACAAGTCGCGCCTGGCCGCGTCTTTCAAATCGAGGCTCACCCCCGCATCGACGCTTTGCGTGCGTATGACCTGGCCTGTCAGGTCGTGCCCATGGACGAAGTTGGCAACACCTGCGTCATGCAACCGTGGATCAGTGATCTGTGCCAATCGCCCTGCCGGACTGAAAACCTGTCGCGTGATACGCGTATCGGCGTCCAATGGCGACGCACGGTGATACTCGACCTCACGCACCGATTGGCGCCGATTGTCGAGTACCTTGATCGAGGGGGTCTGCTGGAACAGTGCGCTGCTCACCACCTTTTTACCTGCCATTCATGGCTGGGGAGGCAACAGTCGCCCACAACGACCGGAACAGACAACTGGCAGATTTATCAGGTCAGGGAGGCAGGCGATCCAGCCTGCGCCCACGGATACACCGCCGGAAAACCACGCGCATCCCCTGCCGTCATTGGCCGCGCAACCAGGAAGCCCTGCACATAGGCGCAGCCGCTGTCGCGCAGCCACTGCGCCTGGGCGTCTGTTTCCACGCCCTCGGCGATCACCGTGATGCCATAGTCGGCGCACAGCGCGATGACACTGCGCACCAGCGCCGTATCGACCTTCGAATCGGGCAGGCGGGCGACCAGGTGGCGGTCGAGCTTCAGGGTATCGATCGGAAGGTCGCGCAGCATGCGCAGCGAGCAATCCCCTGCGCCGAAGTCATCCAGCGCCACGCGCACGCCCAGCTCGCGCAAACGCGTCACCTGCTTGGCCGCCGCGTCGATGTCGTACATCAACGAGGTTTCCGCCACCTCCACTTCCAGTTGCGCAGGCTCCAGGCCATGCTCCTGGATCGCCCGCCGCAATTCATCGACCAGGTTCGGCTGGGTGAACTGCGCGCGGCTCAGGCTGATACCCAGCACTACATCGTCGGCGAACACCTGACGCCACTCGTGACGCTGGGCCGCGCCCTTGCTGTAGATCCAGCTCGCCAGCCGATGGATAAGACGCGCCTCCTCCAGCAACGGAATGAACAGCCCCGGCGGCACATCGCCGACACTGGGGTGCTGCCAGCGCAGCAGCGCCTCGAAGCCACGCAGGCGTCCGTCGGCGAACCCCACCTGTGGCTGGTAGACCAAGGTGAAGTCCTTGTGCTCGATGGCGGTGCGCACACTATCCTCGAGCATCAGCCGCGAACGCGCGCGGCCGTTGAGCTCCTGATCATAGAAGCGATACTGCTGGCGCCCGGCGCGCTTGGCGGCATACATCGCCGCATCGCCAGCGCGCAGCAGGCCTTCGACGGTGGCGCCGCAATCGGGGTAGGTGGCGATGCCGATACTGACGCCAAGCATGACATCCTGGCCGTCCACCTGCGGACAGCTGGACATGCGCTCGATCAGGGTCTCGGCGTACCGGCCTGCGTGCTCCGCGTAGGGCAAGCCATCGAACAACGCCGTGAACTCATCGCCGCCCATGCGCCCGAGCAGCGCCTGGCTGCCCAGGCAGTCCTTGAGTTGTTCGGCGACCCAGCGCAAGACCTGGTCGCCCGCCTCGTGGCCCAGTGAATCGTTGATGCGCTTGAAACCATCCAGATCCATGTACATCAAGGCCTGGACCTTGCCGGATCGTTCGTTGCGCAGCAATGCACCTTCTGCCGTCTGGTAGAAACCGCGGCGGTTGAGCAGGCCGGTCAGCGGGTCGGTCACCGCCTGGTGTTCCAGTTGCTGGTGCAGGCTGCGCACCACCGACATGTCCAGTACGGTCACCACCATGGCCTTCTGTTCAGCGGGCAACGGCGCGCACGACAGCGCCACCGGAACCAGCGGCCCCTCGGGCGGACGCAACTGGGCATCGTGCACGCGGAAGATCTGCCGCCCAAGGTAAGCCTGGTAGAAGTCCGAGTCGCGCCACAACGCGGCGCTGGGCAGTTGGATCAGGTCCAGGAGATGGGCGCCCTGCAGTTTGTCCACCGGCACCTGCAGCAGACGCGAGATGGCGGGGTTGGCAAAGCTGATATCGCCCGCCTCGTCAACCACCAGGATACCCTCGGCGGCGTTCTCCAGAATCGAGGCATTGAATGCACGGGCCGACTCCAGTTCACGGCTCAGTCGCTGCAGCATGCGGCGGTTGCGCTGCTGTTCGAGCAAGGCCTGCACCTTGGGCTTGAGGATCTGCGGATCGAAGGGCTTGAACAGGTAGTCCACTGCACCACTGGCATAGCCCTTGAGCACGGCAGCTTCGGACTGTTCATTGGCGGTAAGGAAGATGATCGGGGTCAGGCGTGTGCGTTGGCTGCCGCGCATCAGGCGGGCGACCTCGAAGCCATCCATCTCGGGCATCTGTACATCGAGCAGGACCAGGTCCACCTCGTGTTCCAACAAGGTGCTCAGGGCTTCCATCCCTGAGCTTGCGGTGAGTACTTGCCAATCCTGCCGGGCTAGCAAGGCCCGCATGCTGATCAGGTTTTCCGGGTAGTCATCGACCACCAGCAGTACTGAGCTGCCTTCCGGTGCCGCGGGTTGAGCTCCATCCATGCCGCTTCTCTTGTCCGACCGACTTCGTCTTGTAATTGGATCCGATTCTCTACTCTAGACGCGACTTTGCAGGACGCAATGCAATCAGTTCGCTATCAATGGATAAAGTGAAAATAGCCGACTAATGGTCAGAGCGCCTTGGCTTTTGCATATGTCCCACCGTCCGGCCATAAAAAAACCCGCATTTCTGCGGGTTTCTGCCAGGCCATCAGCGGATCAGTTGACCTTTGCGGCCAGCTCGCCCTTGGCGTAACGCAGGTACATCTCATCCAGCGAAACCGGCTTGATCTTCGACGCGTTGCCAGCGGTACCGAAGGCTTCGTAACGCGCGATGCAGATGTCACGCATGGCTTCGACGGTCTTGGCGAAGTACTTGCGCGGGTCGAACTCGGACTTGTTCTGCTCCAGGAAGCGACGAATCGCGCCCGTGGACGCCAGACGCAGGTCGGTGTCGATGTTGACCTTGCGCACGCCGTGCTTGATGCCTTCGACGATCTCTTCGACCGGCACGCCGTAGGTCTCTTTGATGTCGCCGCCGAACTCGTTGATGATCGCCAGCCAGTCCTGCGGAACCGACGAGGAACCGTGCATCACCAGGTGAGTGTTGGGGATACGCTGGTGGATCGCCTTGATGCGGTCGATCGCCAGGATGTCGCCGGTAGGCGGCTTGGTGAACTTGTAGGCGCCGTGGCTGGTGCCGATGGCGATGGCCAGGGCATCGACCTGGGTCTTCTTGACGAAGTCGGCAGCCTCTTCCGGATCGGTCAGCATCTGGCTGTGGTCCAGGATGCCTTCGGCGCCGACGCCGTCTTCTTCACCGGCCTGGCCGGTTTCCAGGCTGCCCAGGCAGCCCAGCTCGCCTTCCACCGATACACCGCAGGCGTGGGCGAATGCCACGGTCTGCTGGGTGACGCGCACGTTGTATTCGTAGTCGGACGGGGTCTTGCCGTCCTCACGCAGCGAGCCGTCCATCATTACCGAGCTGAAGCCCAGCTGGATCGAACGCTGGCACACGTCAGGGCTGGTGCCGTGGTCCTGGTGCATGCACACCGGGATGTGCGGGAATTCTTCGATCGCCGCCAGGATCAGGTGACGCAGGAAGGGAGCACCGGCGTACTTGCGGGCACCGGCGGAGGCCTGGACGATGACCGGAGAGTCGGTCTTGTCGGCGGCTTCCATGATGGCGCGCATCTGCTCGAGGTTGTTGACGTTGAAAGCTGGAACGCCGTAGCCGAACTCGGCGGCGTGGTCCAGCATCTGGCGCATGCTAATGAGTGCCATTGTGTATCTCTCTCCCGACAAGCGTCGTTGTTTCGTGCAAGCCTGCCGCAGGGGCGGTTGCTGTTCAAGTAGTTGTGGACCACCGTCGCGGTCCGGCCAATCACGGTGCCTTGCAGCCCCGCCCAATCAGATCGTTGGTCGCTTCCCAGTACACCAGGCCTTCATTACCCTTGGTGTGGAAGGCAAGCACGCCATCGCTGTACAGCGCGCCCGAGGCGCCGGGCTCGGCCTTGAGCCGGTAGACCTGGTCAGCGCCGCCGAGGCGGACATCGACCGACTGCTGCGCGGCATCGGCGAAGCGCCACAGCACTTCGGCCTGGCTGTCGCAGACCCAGCGGGTCCAGTTGTCCGTCGCGGCAGGTTGCGACGGTTGCAGCAGGGAGCAGCCTGCCAGGGTCGCCAGGGCCAGTACGGCCAGCAGCGCTTTCATTGAGTATCCTCGCTTCGAAGTCGGTGGTGCGGCTTGCCCGCGAAGGCCGCACCGCCGCTCCTCTGTTCAAGACCACAAAACAGCCCATCGGTTGCCCGCTGTCCGATCAAGGGCAGCCGGGCGCCTTGCGCTGGTGTTCTTCGTCGTACTTCTCCAGCCCGTCCGGCCCCAGGCGCTTGTTGATCACCGGCACCGTCTCCGCCTGCCACTGCGACTGGTAACAGCCGCCCTTTGGCTCGCCAGCGGGCTCGCTTTGCGGGGCGCCGCCACTGGAGCAGGCACCCAGCAACAAGGCCACGATCATCACAGGCAATTGCTTGACCATCAGGTCGCTCCCTTTGCCAGGCGCCGTCACTATCAGGCCTTGGCCCGTTCTTCCAGGATTGCCACGGCAGGCAGGACCTTGCCCTCGACGAATTCGAGGAACGCACCGCCACCGGTAGAAATGTAGGAGATATCAGCCCCGACGCCATACTTGTCGATGGCCGCCAGGGTGTCGCCACCACCCGCGATGGAGAACGCGGCGCTTTCGGCGATGGCCTTGGCCAGCACTTTAGTGCCGTTGCCGAACTGGTCGAACTCGAATACACCGACCGGACCGTTCCACAGGATGGTCTTCGACGACTTCAGCAGCTCGCCGAAGTTGGCGGCGGTCTGCGGGCCGATATCCAGGATCATGTCGTCGGCGGCCACGTCAGCGATAGCCTTGACGGTGGCTTCGGCGCTCTCGGCGAACTCCTTGGCAACGACCACATCGACCGGCAGCGGTACGCTGACCTTGGCGGCAATGGCCTTGGCGGTCTCGACCAGGTCAGGCTCGTACAGCGACTTGCCGACCGGGTGACCGGCCGCAGCGAGGAAGGTATTGGCGATGCCGCCGCCGACGATCAGCTGGTCGCAGACGGTCGACAGGCTGTTGAGCACGTCGAGCTTGGTCGAGACCTTGGAGCCGGCAACGATGGCCGCCATGGGTTTGGCCGGCGCCTTCAGGGCCTTGCCCAGGGCGTCCAGCTCGGCCGCCAGCAGCGGGCCAGCAGCGGCGACCTTGGCGAACTTGGCTACACCGTGGGTGGAACCCTCGGCGCGGTGGGCGGTGCCGAAGGCGTCCATGACGAAAACGTCGCACAGGGCGGCGTACTTCTGCGCCAGCTCGTCGGCGTTCTTCTTCTCGCCCTTGTTGAAGCGTACGTTTTCGAACAGCACCACCTCACCGGCCTTGACCTCGACGCCGTCGAGATAGTCGGCGACCAACGGCACCGCACGGCCCAGGGCCTTGCTCAGGTAGTCGGCGACCGGCTTGAGGCTGTTTTCCTGGGAGAACTCGCCCTCGGTCGGGCGGCCCAGGTGCGAGCAGACCATCAACGCAGCACCCTTTTCCAGGGCCAGCTTGATGGTCGGCAGCGCAGCCAGGATACGCGCATCGCTCGTTACCACACCGTCCTTCACAGGCACGTTGAGGTCTTCGCGGATCAGTACGCGCTTACCTTGCAAGTCGAGGTCGGTCATCTTCAACACGGTCATGAATGCAGTCCTTCAGGGCTGTTTGCTGCGGGTTTGGTGGACGACGTGCAGATAATGTTCGGCAACGTCGAGCATACGGTTGGCGAACCCCCATTCGTTGTCGAACCAGGCCAGCAGGTTCACCAGGCGGGGGCCGGAGACGCGGGTCTGGCTGGCATCGACGATGGCCGAATGCGGGTCATGGTTGAAATCACAGCTGGCATGGGGCAGTTCGGTGTAGGCCAGCAGGCCTTTGAGCGGGCCGTCCAGCGCCGCCTCGCGCAGCACCCGGTTGACCTCGGCAGCCGTAGTGTCACGGGCAGTCTGCAGGGTGATGTCCAGGCACGAGACGTTGACGGTCGGCACGCGTACCGCTTTGGCCTGGATTCGCCCGGCAAGTTCCGGCAACAGGCGCTCGATGCCGCGCGCCAGACCAGTGGACACCGGGATCACCGACTGGAACGCCGAACGGGTACGGCGCAGGTCTTCGTGGTGGTAGGCGTCGATCACCGGCTGGTCGTTCATCGCCGAGTGGATGGTGGTGATCTGCACGTACTCGATGCCGAAAGCCTGGTCCAGCACGCGCAGCAGCGGCACGCCGCAGTTGGTGGTGCAGGACGCGTTCGAGACCAGCAGTTCGTCGCCGGTCAGGCGATGCTGGTTGATACCGTAGACCACCGTCGCATCGATATCTGCCTCGCTGGCCATCGGCTGCGAGAACAGCACGCGCGGCGCACCGGCGTCGAGAAAACGCTGGCCATCGGCGCGGGTGTTGTAGGCACCGGAGCATTCCAGCACCAGGTCGATGCCCAAGGCGGCCCAGTCGATGCCTTCAGGGGTGGCACTGCGCATGACTTTCACGCAGTCGCCATTGATATGCAGACAGTCGCCGTCAACGCTCACCTCGCCGGGGAACCGCCCGTGGGTGGAGTCGAAGCGCGTCAGGTACTCCAGGCTGGCCTGGTCGGCCAGGTCATTCAACGCAACGATCTCGAAACCGGCCTTCGCCCCCCGCTCGAACAGTGCGCGCAGGACACAGCGGCCGATGCGGCCGTAACCGTTGAGTGCAACTTTGTAGGGACGAGGGTGGGACATTCAGCGCTCACGAAACAGATCGATTGTCGTCAGTCTGCAGGATTT
>NZ_BCBT01000081.1:0-21240 GCF_001320965.1 Pseudomonas sp. NBRC 111143
CGGCGCTCGATCTGACAGGCGCTGAAGGACTTTCGGCGAGCACCTGTCAGCCTCTACGCAAACACCTTGAAAGGGGATGCCTACCAGACCAGCGAGCCGCCAAACCCTAGAAAAAAGCGCTTAAAAACTCACCCTAAACACCGCGTCACGTGCTTCACCGACAGATACCCCGACAACCCCCAAGGCCCAAGCTCGCGCCCGATCCCGCTGCCCTTGGTGCCCCCCCATGAAGTTTCGACGAACACCGCCTGCACCGAATTGATCCAGACATGCCCCACCTCCAGTGCATCGGCCACACGCTCGGCGCGTTCGAGGTCCGCTGAGCAGACCGTGGCTACCAGGCCGAAGCGGCTGTCGTTGGCCTGGGCGATCGCTTGTTCCTCGGTGGTGAACCGGCGTGCGCACAGCACCGGGCCGAAAATCTCTTCGCTCCACAAGCGGCTGGTCTCGGGCACATCGACGTACAGTGTCGGACTGACGAACCAACCCTCTGCGTCCAACGCCTTGCCTCCGGCCAGGCACTTCAGCCCTTCCTCGCGCGCGGTGGCGAAATAGCCGGCGACCTTGAGCCACTGCGCCTGGCTGGTCAGCGGGCCCATCTCGACTTCTTCGACCAGCGGGTTGCCCACGCGTAGTTTCTCCAGCGCCGCCTGCAGCCGTGGTAGCAGCGTGTCGGCGATACCGTCCTGCACCAGCAGGCGCGAGGTGGCCGAGCACATCTGCCCGGCGTTCCAGGTGATACCGGCGACAATCCACTCCACCGCCTGGTCTGGGTCGCAATCGTCGAACACAACGATCGCCGACTTGCCGCCTAGCTCCAGTGTCACTGGCCGGCACTGGGCTGCGGCGCTACGCATGACCTGGCTGCCGACGGCATTGCTGCCGGTGAACGACAGCTTGTCCAGGCCGTTGTGGCCACTCAGCGCCGCGCCGGTCTCGGCCTTGCCGTTGACGATGTTCAGCACCCCGGCCGGCAGCCCAAGCTGTTGGGCGATCTGGCCGTAGGCCTGTTCGATCAGTGGGGTGATCTCCGAAGGCTTGAGCACCACGGTGCAGCCGGCGGCCAGGGCCGGGGCGAGCTTCCAGGCGCTGGTCACCAGCGGGAAGTTCCACGGCACGATCAGGCCGACCACGCCGACGGCTTCCAGGCGGGTACGCGCGGTAAAGCCTGGAGCGGCCAGGTGGACGTCGCGGTTCTTCTGCGGCAGTTGTTCGGCGAGCTTGGCGTAGTAAGCGAAGGTTGCCACCGCGTCGTCCAGATCGATTTCGGCCTCGTGCCGTGGCTTGCCATTGTTGCGCATCTGCAGCGCGATCAGTTCCTCGCGGCGGGCACCGAGTTGCTCGGCAAATCCGCGTAGCAGGGCCGCGCGCTCGGCGGCCGGGCGGCTCTTCCAGGCGGGCAGGGCACGGCGTGCGGCTTGCACCGCCTCGTCGACCTGGGCGCTGCTGGCCGATCTCAGCTCGGCGAAAGGTGCGCCCAGAGAGGGATCGTAGACGCTGATGCTGTCGTTGCCTTGGCCTTCGACCCAGCGGCCGTCGATGTAATGGGGAGTGGTCATGGTCGGGTTCCAGTCAGGCCATTTCGGCAGTGGTCACGGGTGTCACGGGAGCGCTTTTGCAACGTACCCAGCGCGGGCCGCGCGGGCCGTAGACACCGGCAGGTTCGGGGAACAGGTTAAGCAGGATCAGGTACAGCACGCCGGCGATGCCGAGGGTGACCGGCAGGCTCAAGTCGATGCCGCCAGCCAGGTCACCGAGCGGGCCGACGAACTGTCCCGGCAGGTTGACGAAACAGAGGCCCACGGCGGCGCTGGGGATCCAGGCGCCCATGCCGCGCCAGTTCCAGCCGTGCAGGAACCAGTAGTGGCCGCCACGCTGGCCGCGGGTGAACACTTGCAGGTCGTCGGCGTGGTAGAAGCCACGGCGGGTGATCAGGCCGAGGATCATGATCACCATCCACGGGCTGGTGCAGGTGATGATCAGCACGGCGAAGGTCGACACGCTCTGCACCAGGTTGAAGGCGAAGCGGCCGATGAAGATGAAGGCGATCGCCAGCACACCGATCAGCAGGGTGGCGGCCGCGCGGCTGAGCAGGCGTGGGAACACGCTGGACATGTCCAGCCCGGTGCCGTACAGCGCGGTGGTACCGGTGGACATGCCACCGATCACGGCAATCAGGCACACCGGCAGGAAGAACCAGGCCGGCGAGATCGCCAGCAGGCCGCCGACATAGTTGTTGGCGGCGATGTAGTCCGGCGCCTGGCTGGCCACCAGGGTCGCGGTGCACAGACCGAACAGGAACGGGATCAGGGTCGCGGCCTGGGCCAGGATCACCGCCAGCATGATGCGCGATTTCGGAGTCTGGCGCGGGATGTAGCGTGACCAGTCACCGAGGAACGCGCCGAAGGACACCGGGTTGCTCATGGCGAGGATCGCGGCGCCAACGAAGGCAGCCCAGAAGCCCGGCTGGCCGAGGTTGACGCTGCCGGCGAAGCTTGCGTCGAACGGGCCGGCGAAGGCGGCGATGCCGAGCAGGAACAGCAGGCTCGAAGCCCATACCGCAATCTTGTTGACCCACAGCATGAAGCGGAAACCAAAGATGCATACCACCAGCACCAGCACTGCGAACAGGCCATAGGCCAGACCCAGGGTGAGGTCGGTTTCGGGCAGCCCGACCAGGCGCTTGGCGCCGCCGATCAGGGCATCGCCCGAGCTCCACACCGACAACGAAAAGAACGCCACGGCGGTCAGCAACGACAGGAACGAGCCGACGATACGTCCGTGTACGCCAAAATGCGCACCGGACGAGACGGCGTTGTTGGTGCCGTTGAGTGCGCCGAACAGCCCCATGGGTGCAAGGATCAGCGAACCGACCCCGACGCCGAGCAGGATCGCCCACAGCCCTGCCTGGAAGGACAGCCCGAACAGTACCGGGAAGCTGCCGAGCACCGCGGTGGCGAAGGTATTGGCACCGCCGAAGATCAGGCGGAACAGGTCAAGCGGGGTGGCGTCGCGTTGATCGTCGGGGATCTGTTCGACGCCATTGGTCTCGATACCGGTCGAGTGGCTCATGGTGATGCTCCAGCGCGAGTGTTGTTGGCCTGTGGCAGGCTTTGTTGTGGGTGCGATGGCAGTGCGGCAAGGCCGTTGTCGAAGGTCAGGCGCAGGAGGCGACCGACAGGTGTTCATGGCACGCCAGCCAGCGCTCGCCTTGCAGGCGGAACACGATGGTCTCGCGCTCGTTCAGCGCCTGTTCCTGCTCGGCAACGCGAATGCGTGTGGCCACGTCGTGCATGAAGATCGCCAGATCGCCCTGCAGGCTCACGTGGGCATTGCTCGACGCGCAGTCGAGCACGGCAAAGCCGTCGGCTTGCCACTGAGCCCAAAGGTCTTCATAGGCGCGCCGACACAGCAGCGGGTGGGGCAGCGTATGGAACAGGAAGGTGGCGTCTTCGCTGAAACAGGCGAAATAGCGGGCGGTGTCGTTACTGGCAAAGGCGTCGACGAGGTCGGCGGCAGCTTGCCGTACCTGGAGGGTCTGGTCCACGGGAGTGGCCTCACGGTTATTGTGATTGTGGTGAGGCGATTCTGGAGAGGCGTGCAAAGGGGAAAAATCGGCAGGGGCAAATAATCAGTTCAGAAAATCATGAACTGATTATTTGCCCCTGCCGGGCGGCCATTAATCCCCGTTGAGTTCGCTACGGTAGTTTTCCAGGTAGATCTGACGTTGGTGGCTGGCGCTACGGCGATCAGCAGCGATCATGTCCAGCTTGCCTGCCGCCTCGGTCAAATAGGCCGGCAGTTCATCGTTGGTGATGTACTTTCCGGACAGTTTGTTGAGCTTGCTCCAGCCGTCCTTGAATGTCAGCGCGAAATGATCGGAGACAATGCCGACGGCGATCCACTGCCCGGTCTGGCTGATGAAGAATGCGCCGGTGGATTCACACAATTGCGAGAAGAGGTAGTCGCGGCTCGAGTCGATTTCGTCGGCATCTTCGAACTCTTCGATCTGCTCTTGGGCATCCTGGCGGATGACCTCCATGAAGTCGCAGAACGAGCGGAAGAAGAACGCTATTTCCACGACGATTTCACGGGTGCGCTTGAGGGCGCTCACGCTCAGGTTCAGTGACCTGATCGCCAGCTCGATGATCTCCTGCTCGCTGCCCTTGCCTGCCATCAGCACGGAAACTTCCAGCAGTTCGGCTGCCTGTTCGCGCCTGGCGGTCTCGTACTTGTCGGCATTATCGAGCATCTGCAGCTGCATCTGGCGCAGGTTGTTGGCCTGTGCCCGGCTGGCATCGCTGATATCACCGGCTGCCGAGGCCAGAGTCTGGAGCGCGGACTCCAGTGATCCAAGGTGCTCCTTGGCCTCCTGGTACTTGGCCTTGGCCTTGACCAGAAGCCCTTCGGCTTCGGTGATCCGGTTCTCCAGCACCTTGAGTTTGCCGGTGTCGGCCTCCTTGCCTTTCTGCGCCTGATAACCTGAGATCGACGTCTGCAGTTTGTCCACCTCCTCCTGTATCAACGCCAGTTCGGCGCGATGCTCGGAGCGCTCTTTCTTCAGGCGGATGAGGTCGCCAGTGGCGTTGCCTTGGGCACCGTTGGCGCCTTTTCCGACGCCTGCGGCGACTGAGGCAGCGGCGATCAGAGACGAGCTGCCGCCGCTGGCAGCCATGGCCGCCAGTGGCATGGCGGCCGATATCACCTGCGCAGCACCACGCAGGATGCCTGCCCAGAAGGCGCGCTCCTCGGAAGACTTGGCTTGATCTGCATAGTCGCGGGCGAGGGACTCGTAGCGCTTGACCTGTTGTTGCATGTCGGCTATCAGCGATTCCAGTTGTTTGCTGCGGGCCTTGTGCTGAAGAATTTCCTGGCGAATTTTTTCGTTGGCCTCAAGTGTCGTGCTCAAGGCCATTTCGCTGCTGGCAGTCACTTCGTGGGTGTCATCGATGATGCAATCGTAGCGGTCGACGATGGTTTGCAGGCTCGCGTTGACCGCCATGGCCGAGTTTTTGATCTGGTTGGCCATCTCCATCAGTTCTTTGTTTACGAAGCGCTTGATCTGCGCGATGTCACCGGTTTCCTTGGCGGCGGTCCAGCCGGTCAGGCCGCGGTTGAGCTTTCGGGTGAGACGGCTGGCGGCATTGCTGGCGGCCTTGATCTGGCGTTCGCTCTCCTGCTGCGCTTTGATCAGGTTGTTCATGATGCTGCTGATCTTGACGCGGATGTCGCCGTTGCGTTGGGGCGTGGTGTTGTAGGCGATGTAGAGCAGGTCGATCGCGTGGTCCGTATCGATCTTCGCGCGTGATGAGTCATAGGAGCCTTCGATCCTGTTCACATAGTGAGTCACGAGCGGGCTGTCGACGGTTGGCAGGTTCAACGGTTGGGATGCGCCGTGGGTTGCCAGTTCCTGACGGATGTTTTTTTCGATCAGGGCTCTACGGCTGATGAATGGGGTAAGTTCAGACATCGTGGACCTCTTCTGTGAATTGGGAGAACTATCCAGCGGGGGCGTGGAACCAGGGGGATGGCTGTTGCCCGAATCCAGGGGGGGCTGTTGCCGCGCAGTCGTCGATCCATGCCATCGAATAGAAGGCAACGTCACTGAGCGGTGACCAGAGCGTTTCGAGCAGCGCATGGGTGTCGTCGAGTGCCGACTTCAGCAGAGGGTGCAGAGGCAGGACCTCCTCGGCGTAGCACTGAGGGCCGCGTTGGGGGTGTTCACAGTCATGGCGTGCGGCGGTGAATGCGTCCAGTTGCTGGAGTAGGGCACTCTGTTGTTGGCGGGTGCTGCTGAGTGCCGGTTTCATCACCTTCAGGTTGCGCTCGTCGAGCCGGGTCGAGTGGATGGCGCTCTGGTTGTTCCAGATTTCGTTTTCAAGCGCTTCCAGACGTATGCGGTGCTCTGGGCGCCACGACACTTTTTCGTAGTCCTGGCGCTCTTGGTCCAGCTGCTGGTGAAGGTGTGCTATACGACGTTCGATTTCGGGAATCTGTCGCAGCCTTTCACCCATGGTGGGCTCCAGGCCATGGATCTTGTCGATGAGCAGCCGCTCCAGACTCTCCAGATGCGGTGCGCACTGTTCGGCACGGCGCTCCAGTTGCAGGGTCTCGGCCTGCGGGTCGGCAGGCTGTGCACTGGCGAGCCCGGTGTACAGCAAGGCCACCGCCAGAACCGGCAATTGCATGGATGCTTTGATGAGTGGCATGGGACGCTCCGTTCCTGGGGGAAGCGGAGCGTCTTCGACGAACCGCTCCCGGCATTAGAGCGTCGGGGCACAGCTCGAAAAAGAAGGAATGGATGCACGCCTGGGACGGTTTACCAAGGCGGGTGGCGTTGCCTCAGATCGAGATGAGACCGCCCGATTTCACCTCGTTGAGCACGAAGAAGGTCCGCACCTGCCGCACCCCAGGCAGGGCGATGATCTGCGTATTGTGCAGATGGTTGAAGGCCGGCAGGTCACGCACGCGGATCTTCAGGAAGTAGTCCACATCCCCCGCCACCAGCCAGCACTCCAGCACCTGCTGCAGGTTGCGCGCGGCCGCTTCGAACGCGGCGAAGCTCTCGGGGGTGGAGCGATCCAGCACCACGCCGATGAGCACCACGGTGCCCTGCTGCAGCACTTTCGGATCGACGTGGGCATGCACCCCCTTGATCACGCCCGCATCGAACAGCCGTTTGGTGTGGTTCCAGCACGCGGTGGTGCTCAGCCCGACCTTCTTCGCCAGTTCCGCGTTGCTGATTCGGCCGTTGGCTTGCAGTGCGCGCAGGATCTTGCGTTCGTGGGTGTTGACCTCGATGGGCTTGGCGGGCTCTTTCATCGCGTTTCCTCGGTCTGGTGTGTAGCCCGCTTGCCGTCAGGTTTGTGCGGCTGCCGGGATGATTGCCTGCTTTACGAAGCCATGACGGGACAGCCTTCAGTTGGGGCTTGAAGCTTGGAAGGTTGTTCCTGTTCAAGGGTAAGAATAGGTATGAAATTCAATCGTGCGCTGAGTATCGTTCTGGAGCAGGTTTCATGCGCACAGACCCGACGAGAGGGAGCAGGCCATGCTGACGATTTCCAGGTTCGCAAGGTGGGTGAAGGCGCCATCGCAGGACGTGGCGGTGGTGGTGGTGTCCAGTGCAGCGTTGCCCGAGATTCTGAGCATCGGGTTGCACGCTGCGCTTGAGGGCTGGAACGAAGTTGCCCATCTGCACGTGCAGGACATGGACGGCCTGCAGGCCAACTGGCTGGCAGCAGGCGATGGGCAGCGCACGCTTGCCGCCGAGTCGGCGTGCGAGGCCAGCGCCCTGTTGCGAGCGGTCTCCAAGCGTTGCTACCTGCTGGACCTCGAGAGCGACGGGCAGGTGCGCCTGGCATGGCTAGGCTCAGTGTGTGGCCATGAGCTGCGCTGTCTGCAGCTCGATCCCGCGCTCAATCGCCAGGGCTCGCCCGTGACACAGGTCGAGCAGGTCGTCGATGTCGCGCGGATGCTGGTCAAGCGAATTCTCGAGGAACGCTTCCTGGCGGTCTGAAACCGTCCCCCCTCCAACAAGTACACCGAGGTGCAAGCGCTGTCATGAGCATCCATCACGCTGCAGGATCGTTGCGCGAGCCGTCCGCCGAGGACGACATCGACACCCAGGGCCTGGACGAGTGGCGCGACGCGTTACTGTCGCTGCTCGAACACGAAGGCGCGCCGCGCACGCGGGCTCTGCTCGACAGGCTTGCGGCGCTGGCGCGGCATCATGCCGTGGGCTGGCAGCCAGGGCATGGCACGCCCTATATCAACAGCATCGGCGTCGAGCAGCAGCCGGCCTTTCCGGGCGATCTGGCGACCGAGGAACGTCTGGCCTCGATCATGCGCTGGAACGCGCTGGCCATGGTGGTGCGCGCCAACCAGGCCTACGGCGAGCTGGGCGGTCATATTGCAAGCTACGCCAGTGCTGCCGACTTGTTCGAGGTCGGCTTCAACCACTTCTTCCGTGGCGGCGATACGCCGGGCACGGGCGACCTGGTGTTCTTCCAGCCGCACTCTGCGCCGGGTGTCTACGCCCGGGCCTTCCTCGAGGGCCGCTTGCAGGTTGAGCAGCTGGAGCACTATCGGCAGGAAATCACCGCCCGGCGCCGCGATGTGCAGGGCCTGTCGAGTTATCCACATCCCTGGCTGATGCCTGATTTCTGGCAGTTTCCGACCGGCTCCATGGGCATCGGGCCGATCAGTTCGATCTACCAGGCGCGCTTCATGCGCTACCTGGAACACCGCGGCCTGCGTCAGGGCGCTGGGCGGCGCGTGTGGGGGGTATTCGGCGACGGCGAGATGGATGAGCCGGAAAGCATGTCGGCGCTCACTCTTGCGGCGCGCGAGCGCCTGGACAACCTGGTGTGGGTGGTCAACTGCAACCTGCAGCGCCTGGACGGCCCGGTACGTGGCAACGGGCGCATCATCGACGAACTGGAAGCGCTGTTCAGCGGTGCTGGCTGGCGGGTGATCAAGCTGGTCTGGGGATCGGATTGGGATGGCCTGTTCGCCCGCGACGCAAGCGGCGAGCTGGAGCGCACGCTGTCGGCCACCGTCGATGGGCAGTTTCAGACCTTCGCCGCCAAGGATGGGCGATACAACCGCGAGCATTTCTTCGGCCAGAGCGAGGCGCTGGCCCGGATGGCCCAGGGCATGAGCGACGCGCAGATCGACCGCCTCAAGCGCGGTGGTCACGACATGGTGAAGATCCATGCCGCCTACCATGCCGCCCAGCAAGGCGATGGCCGCCCGACCGTGGTACTGGCGCAGACCAAGAAAGGCTACGGCATGGGGGAGGCGGGGCAGGGCAAGATGACCACGCACCAGCAGAAGAAGCTCGACCGCGAGGCGCTCATGGCCTTCCGCGATCGCTTCAACCTGCCATTGAGCGATGAGCAGACCGAGTCCCTGGCCTTCTACAAGCCCACCGACGACAGCCACGAGATGCGCTACCTGCATGCACGTCGCCAGGCACTGGGCGGTTACCTGCCGTCGCGACCACGCCAGGCCGAGGGGCTGCCGGTGCCAGCGCTGTCCAGCTACGCGGCGTTCGCCACCCAGGCCGATGGCAAGGAAATGTCCACCACCATGGCCTTCGTGCGCATGCTCGGCGGGCTGCTCAAGGACCGCCAGCTCGGGCCGCGGGTAGTGCCTATCGTCGCCGACGAGGCGCGTACCTTCGGCATGGCCAACCTGTTCAAGCAGATCGGTATCTATTCCAGCGTCGGCCAGCGCTACGAGCCCGAAGACATCGGTTCGATCCTCTGCTACCGCGAGGCGCTGGACGGGCAGATCCTCGAAGAAGGCATCAGCGAGGCGGGGGCGATCAGCTCGTGGGTGGCGGCGGCCACCAGTTATTCCGCCCATGGCCTGCCGATGCTGCCGTTCTACATCTACTACTCGATGTTCGGCTTCCAGCGCATCGGCGACCTGATCTGGGCTGCCGCCGACCAGCGCGCCCGTGGTTTCCTGCTGGGCGCTACCGCTGGGCGTACCACCCTGGGTGGCGAAGGGCTGCAGCACCAGGACGGCCACAGCCTGCTGATCGCCTCGACCGTGCCCAACTGCCGTGCCTACGATCCGGCGTTTGCCGGTGAGTTCGCGGTGATCCTCGACCACGGCATGCGGCGCATGCTCGAAGCGCAGGAAGACGCGTTCTACTACGTGACCCTGATGAACGAAAGTTATCCACAGCCCAGCCTGCCGGACGGGGTCGAAGGCGATATCATCCGGGGGCTCTACCGGTTGGAGCAGCACATGCCGGAGGGGGCAACTGGCAAGGTACGGTTGCTGGGCTCAGGCACGATCCTGCGCGAGGTGCAGGCGGCGGCACGCCTGTTGGCACAGGACTGGGGCGTGGCCAGCGAAGTGTTCAGCGCCACCAGTTTCAGCGAGCTGGCGCGCGAGGCACGGGAGGTGGAGCGCTGGAACCGGCTGCATCCGCAGGAACCAGCGCGGGCCAGTCACTTGGTGCAGTGCCTGCCCAAGGGCGCGCCGGTGATCGCCGCGACCGATTATGTCTGCGCCTGGCCGCACCTGGTTGCGCCGTATGTGCAGGATCGTTTCGTTGCCTTGGGCACCGATGGTTTCGGGCGCAGCGACAGTCGTGAGCAACTGCGTGGCTTCTTCGAAGTCGACAGCCGCCAGATCGTGCTGGCGGCGCTTTCGAGCCTGGCCGATGACGGTGTGTTGGAACGCCAGCGGTGTGCCGAGGCCATCGCGCGCTATGGCATCGAGGCTGAGGCGCCAGTGCCTTGGGCGTGTTGATCACCGATTGCGCTGTTCTCTTCGCGGGCTTACTGGCGAAAAGAACAGCGCAATCTTCCCTCTACAACACGATTCGTGTCGTCGAAAGCACCTGGCGCAAGCCCATGAACGAACGGATCTGGCGTACTCCTGGCAGGTACAGCAACTGTTCGGCGTGCAGGCGGTTGAAGCTTTGGCTGTCGCGTGTGCGCAGCAACATGAAGTAGTCGAACTCCCCCGTCACCACATGGCACTCCATGCACCCGGAGACCTTCTGCGCGGCCGCTTCGAACGCGGCGAAGGATTCCGGGGTGGAGCGGTCGAGCACCACGCCTATCAGCACCACCATCCCAGCATCGAGACGTTCGCTGTCCAGCAGGGCGACGATGCCCTTGATCAACCCCGCCTGCTTCAAGCGTTCGACCCGTCGCAGGCAGGCCGGGGCGCTGAGCTTGACCTTGTCGGCCAAGGCCACGTTGGCGATCGAGGCGTCCTGCTGCAAGGCGCGCAGGATCGCGCGGTCGATACGGTCGAGCTGTGGCGGGCCGGACAGTGACGGCTGTTTTAGCTCGCGTTCATTTGTTGCTTTCAATGCCTGAGCCTCACAACAAAGTGATGTGAAATCATTATTCAATAAAACAATAGCTCGAAATTCAGGGAAAACTTGCAACCCGTTTTTTGGCCAACCTCCCTAGCATTGACGCTATCGGAGCCCGCGATCCGCGCGTTTCGCAATTGGGAGCACAGCCATGAACCTGAGTCGCTACACGCGTTATCCGCTGACCTTCGGACCCTCCCCAATCACCCCGCTCAAGCGCTTGAGTGCCCACTTGGGCGGCAAGGTCGAGCTCTATGCCAAGCGCGAGGATTGCAACAGCGGCCTGGCTTTTGGAGGCAACAAGACACGCAAGCTCGAATACCTGATCCCTGAAGCGCTGGCACAAGGCTGTGACACCTTGGTGTCGATCGGCGGCATTCAGTCGAACCAGACGCGTCAGGTCGCCGCAGTGGCCGCGCACCTGGGCATGAAGTGCGTGCTGGTGCAGGAAAACTGGGTGAACTACTCCGACGCTGTGTATGACCGCGTCGGCAATATCGAGATGTCGCGCATCATGGGCGCCGATGTTCGGCTCGACAGCGCGGGCTTCGACATCGGTATCCGCCCCAGTTGGGAGCAGGCAATGGCGGATGTTCGCGCCAAGGGCGGCAAGCCGTTCCCGATTCCGGCAGGGTGCTCCGAGCATCCCTACGGCGGGCTGGGCTTTGTCGGCTTTGCCGAAGAGGTGCGCCAGCAGGAGGCGGAGCTGGGCTTCACGTTCGACTACATCGTGGTCTGTTCGGTCACCGGCAGCACCCAGGCGGGCATGGTGGTCGGTTTTGCCGCCGATGGCCGCTCGCAGCGGGTGATCGGCATCGACGCGTCAGCCAAGCCGGAGCAGACCAAGGCACAGATCCTGCGCATCGCTCGTCACACCGCCGAGCTGGTGGACCTGGGGCGCGAGATCACCGAGGACGATGTAGTGCTCGATACCCGCTATGCCTATCCCGAATACGGGCTGCCGAACGAGGGCACGCTGGAGGCGATCCGCCTGTGTGGCCGATTGGAGGGTGTTCTGACCGACCCCGTGTACGAAGGCAAGTCGATGGCGGGGATGATCGGTAGGGTGCGTGATGGGGAGTTCCCCGAAGGTTCGCGGGTACTGTATGCGCACCTGGGCGGCGTGCCGGCGCTCAACGCCTACAGCTTCCTGTTCCGCAACGGCTGATCGATGACGCTGCGGTACTCTTTGCGCTGGGGCGGCAAGGGTACCGCAGGTCGGGAGGGCTTGCGTTGGAGGCGAATATGAATATGATTGAGCGCTCACTCAGTTAAATGTCCACATCGCCATGGCCCGTCCCCGCAGTCACGACAAGCGCAACGCCATCCTCGCCGCCGCCAGCCAGGCGCTCGCCGAGGATGGCCTGAGTGCCACTACCGCGCGCATTGCGCGGCTGGCGGGTGTGGCCGAGGGGACAGTGTTCACCTACTTCGAAAACAAGGACGTGCTGCTCAACGCCTTGTACCTGGAGCTCAAGGCCGGTCTGCGCCTGGCCATGATGGCTGACTTTCCCCGTAACGCGACGGCCGAGGCCGCTATTCGACATGCCTGGAACGGTTACGTCGACTGGGGTATCGGTAGCCCTGCGGCACGCGAGGCTCTGCGCCAGTTGAGTGTCAGCGGACGCATCGATGCCGAGCACCGTGCCGCAGGCAGCGAGGGTTTCGATGAGGTGGGGGCACTGCTGCGCGAGCGCACCGCTTCCAGCGGGTTGCCGGCAGAGCAGGCGCAGGCGTTCTATGGCGCGATGTTCGTGTCCATGGCCGAGACAGCCATGGAGTTCATCAAGCAGTCACCCGATCAGGCCGAGGCTTATCGTACGGCTGGATTCAATGCCCTGTGGGCGGCCCTTGGGGGACGCTGACAGGTTTTTTATACCTTTTAAATGAGTGATTAATCACTCATATGCATCGGCGAAGGAGTCGAATCATGTCCAAAGTCTGGCTTGTAACCGGTGCGGCCCGTGGCCTGGGTCGCTCCATCAGTGAAGCAGTACTGCGCAACGGCGATGTTCTGGTCGCTGGCGCCCGTGACCCACGGCGCCTGGACGACCTGGTGGCGCAGTACGGCGAGCAGCAGGTGCGGGTCGTCGCCCTGGACGTCACCGACGAGCAGGCCGCGCAGGAGGCGGTGCAACTTGCGCTCGATGCCTTTGGCCGCCTCGATGTGCTGGTCAACAATGCGGGTTATGGCCATACCGCGCCGTTCGAGCAGATGGCTGCGGATGACTTTCGTGCGCAGGTCGAGACCAACCTGTTCGGTGTCGTCAACCTGACGCGTGCAGTTCTGCCGGTGATGCGCAAGCAGCGTAGCGGCCATATCTTCCAGGTGTCTTCGGTGGGGGGGCGCACCTCGACGCCCGGCCTTTCGGCCTACCAGGCGGCCAAGTGGGCGGTGGGTGGTTTCAGCGATGTGGTGGCCAAGGAAGTCACGCCGCTGGGCATCCAGGTCTGCACCCTCGAGCCCGGTGGCATGCGCACCGACTGGGCGAGCGAGGCCAAACGTCCGCTCGAGGGCATGCTGGAAGACTACGATGTGACCGTCGGCCATGTGCTGCGCCTGCTGGCGGGCTACGGTGGTAACGAAGTGGGTGACCCGCAGAAGATCGCCGAACTGATCGTGCAGTTGTCGCGCCGCGACGACCTGCCGTTGCGCCTGCTGCTCGGTGGCGATGCGTTGTACGTGTATGGGCTCGACGAGCGCGCGCGTGCCGAAGAGCTGGAGCAGTGGCGCGAGACAACGCTCTCGACGCATTTCCCCGATGCCCAGTTGCCCGCCGGCATGGACGGCCTGAAACGGCGCAGGTGAGCCCGCGCCGAGCGCCCCTAGATGCCTTTGATAAACTGGTAGCTTTCGTCGAGAGCGGCGGTCGAGTGACGCCCCTTGCCCCAGCCGAGGGCTTCGCGGTAACCGCCGAGCAGGCCCTGTGCGGTCAATTGCTGTTCGTCCACTGCGGCCTGTTCATCGGCCAGTGGTGAGACGAACAGCGCATCTTCCGGGCAGTAGACTTCGCACATGAAGCAGGTCTGGCACTCGGATTGCCTCGCGATCAGCGGTGCCTGGCCGGGCACCGCTTCGAACACGTCGGTCGGGCATACCAGCACGCAGATGTTGCAGCCGGTGCAGCGGTCTGCACTGATCAGTTCGATCATGCGGCTTTCTCCGGCAGCAGGCTGTGGTCGGCGGGGCCGAGTGTTTCGCGAGCGGTCCAGACCTCGTCGAGGCCGCCGCTGATGAGGCGGTGACGCTGCTCGGGGTCGAGCCGGGGATGATCGTCGCGCCGGTGCATGCCCCGGCTTTCGGTGCGGGCCAGGGCGCTGCGGTACATCCAGCGTGAGGTGGCGAGCAGGGCGGCCGCTTCACGGGCGCGCAGCAGGTGTTCGGGGCTGGCGGGCGCGGCCTGGCGCAGCTGCTGCCACAGCGGGTCGAGGCGGCCAAGCGAAGCGTCGAGTCGCTCGCCCTGGCGGAACCAGTTGCGTTCGTACGGGAAGACTTCGGCCTGGACGGCGCGGATCGTCGCTTCCGGGTCGAAGGCATGCTTGCCTTGCCCTCGCAGCCCGACCGTACCGGACTGTAGCAGGCGGCGCATGGCGCTGCCGCGCTGGTCGCGGGCGAATTCGGCGGCCCCGGCCCCGGCCCATAGCCCGGAGGACAGCGCCCAGGCGGCGTTACGGCTGCCGCCGCCGGTGAAGGCGCCGCAGATGAGTTCGCGGGTTGCAGCATCGCCAGCGGCATACAGCCCGGGTACCGAGGTGGCGCACTGGTCGTTGCAGATACGCAGGCCGCCGGTGCCGCGCACGGTGCCTTCCAGGCGCAAGGTCACCGGGAAGCGATCGCTGAACGGATCGAGCCCCATGCGTTGGAAGGGCAGGAAGAAGTTCGGTTGCGCCGAGCGCATCCATTGGCGGGTAGAGGCATCGGCGCGGTCGATGCAGGCGAACACCGGCTCGTTCATCAAGGTCTTGGCGATCACACCGCGACCACGCGCCGAGCCTGCCCCTTCGATCTCACGGCCATCGGCATGGTAGAACGTGGCCCAGGAGTACAGCGCCGACTTGGTCACCGAGGCGAAGGCTGGCCCCAGGCCGTAGGCATTGGAGAACTCCATCCCTGAAAACTCCGCGCCTGCTTCGGCAGCCATCAGGTGGCCGTCGCCCGTCAGCACATTGCAGCCCAGCGCCTTGCTGAGAAAAGCCACGCCACCGGTGGCCAGCACTACTGCCCCGGCACGCACGCTCCAGCGCTGCTGCTTTTGCCGGCTGATGCCGGTGGCGCCGCTGACCTGGCCGTGCTCATCGACCAGCAGTTCCAGCGCCGGACTGTGATCGAGAATGCGCCCACCCGCCTGTTTGACCCGCTTGCGCATCAGGCGCATGTACTCGGGGCCCTGCAGCGACACCCACCGCTGGCGGCCCTGTTCGTCCACCGGGAACGGATAGCCCCATTCGGCGAGCAACTCCAGATTGCGCCAGGTCTGCTCCAGCACGCGGTCCATCCACTTCGGCTCGGCCAGTTCGCCGCCCATGGCGTAGCGGCTGGCCTTGGCGACCCGACGAGCCTCGGCCTCTGGCGCCACGCACCACACAGCGGTGCCGGAGGGCGCGGTGGCCCCGGATGCGCCGCAATAGCCTTTATCGACCAGGATGACCTTGGCGCCCTTTGCGGCAGCGCCAATCGCCGCCCACGCACCGGCCGGGCCGCCACCGATCACCAGCACATCGGCGCTGTACTCGCGTTCAGTTCCTGAAGTGTCTTCTTTCGCAATACTCATGGTGGCTGTCCTGCCGCATCTGGATTAACAAACAACATATATTCCAATTGGTTATTAAAATATATTTGTTTGTTTATTTTGGTTCTTTAAGACTAAGATTCCCCACCCGCATACACAATTGCTTTTTGCAAAAGAGGTCATGCATCAAATGCATTACGAGCTGAGGAATCTCCGGCATTTCGTTGCCTTGATGAATCACCGGAGTTTTTCCCTCGCGGCACAGGCCGTGAGCCTCTCGCAGCCGGCCTTCAGCCGCAGCATCCAGGCCCTCGAGCATCAGGCCGGCTGCAAGCTGTTAGAGCGCGAGCAAAAGGGATTGCCGCCGACAGCACAGGGGCAACTGCTGCTGTCGTATGCACTGGACATCCTCGGCAAGGCGCAAGAGCTCGGTGAGAAGATCAGCCGCCTCAACAGCGCTGATCGCGACATGCTGTACTTCGGCTGCGCTCCGGCACCGGCTGCCGGCCTGGTGCCGCGCACGCTGGCGCGCTTCATCGCCTTGCAACCGCAGGTCAACGCGCACTTCGTCGTCGATACCCGCGAAAACCTCAACAGGCGCTTGATGGCCGAAGAAATCGAGTTTTTCATCGCCAGTTCGCAAAGCTTCGAGCTCGACCCCAACTACCGCATCCGTCAGTTGCAGCCGCGCAGCTGGTGCTTTTTCTGCCGTCACGACCATCCACTGGCAACCCAGGAAGGTGTTACCCGCGAGCAACTGCTCGTCTTCCCGATGGTGTGCTCCTTCGGTGTGCGCAGCCTCGTGCTGCAGTACTCGGGGCGTCGGGATTACCTGCCGGCGGTGGAGTGCGAGAACGGGCGGCCGTTGCTGGATATCGTCCTGCAGTCCGATGCCATCGGCTGTGCATCACAGCTGCAACTGAGTCTGGCGGCAGAGGAGGGGGCTAGATTGCATCAGCTCAAGCCGGTGGACATCTCACCGGACCTTGAAGCCCTGCAGATTCGTGACGGCGTGGTGAGCCTGCGCCGTCACGTGCTGTCGCCCCAGGCCGAGGCGTTCATCGAGTTGTTGCAGGCGATGGACCAGGCGCCAGGTGGGGGGGCGAGCGTTGCCTGAACGGGCCGCGTTGCACTTAGCGCCCGTGCCACAAGGTGCGGTCCAAGGCAAAGCGTCCGCCGCCCCGGATGGCCATGTACAACGCCAGGCTGCCGAGGATCACCGGATATTCGATGCCCCGGTCCACCCACGGCCAGGTCGGACCGAGGGCGTAGCTGATCCCGACCATCTCCGCCGCCATGGCCAGGGCAACGGGCCGGGTCAGCACGCCGACGACGAGCATCAGCGCGCCGACGGTTTCCAGCAGCATCACCAGAAACGCCAGTTCGGCAGCGAACGGCAGGCCCATCACGTTGCCGATGAGGTGGGTCGAGCTGGCCATCGGATCGGCCATCGAGCCATGTGAGTCACCCAGCAGCTTGGGCAGCCCGTGGGTGAACATGACGATGCCCAGTACACCGCGCAGCAGGGCGTAGAACACCGGCTCCAGGCGTGCCTGAAGATTGCGGGCGGATGACGGTGTGTCGCGGGGAATGCTGGTCATGTTCGGGCCCTCGCAGTGTTGCTTGCGTCAATGGTCGACAGTGGAGCGGTTGATTCAATGATGGTGGTTGATGCCGGCGGGATAAAGCGGGGGGATTGGACTTGTCAATTCCAGCTGCATTAACAGTAGCCGTGATGTTCGCCTAGCGGCCCTCGCCCATCGAGGCTTCCAATAGCCAATAAAAAACCGCGCAAAGGCGCGGTTTTTTATTGGCTGGGAGTGAGACGGCGTACCGAATGCTCCTGCAGCGCGATCAGACGTTGACCTCGCACCGACTAATTGTTAGTCATGGACATTGATTTAACCGATTGTTTTGTATGGGCTTTTCGCGGAAAATGAATGTCCACAGAAAATCTGAATTTCTCTTTAGCCGTCTGCTCTGGAGGTAGATCACCTTCTCCACCTGACGGCAGCTGCGGGCAACTTCGTCCACTCAGCCGCACATCGGTAACAGCTTGAGGATCCCAGGCGGCCACACCAATTGAGGCATTCTCTTGCGTTCAAAGCAACGGGCAGCGATTCCGTCCAGTCGGCGTCAAAATGGTGACCCTCTTCATTGCACGAGTGACCGCGACACGCATGGCCAAGCGGGCCTGGCGCATGCGATCTGGAGTTGCTTCGGTCGGTACAAAACGTCCCTTCATGACGCCCTCATAGAGAATGACCTCCGTGAATTCCTTTCCCTTCGACTTGTGCATGGTCATAAGATGGAGGCCCTTCCAATCCTTGGTGACAGCTTGGAAGTGATCCTGAATAAGAGCATCTCGCACTAGCCTCTCTGCTCCTGGGTAACCTTCAGCTAAGCGCCACAACTCACCCAAACGGCTTCGAAGTAGCGATCCCTTCCCCAGCAAGCGCACATATCGGCCATCGATACCTATCTGATTGAAGACCTGCTCGGTGCTTGAATCCAACAGCTGCCGCGTGGCAATCCAGTCAAGCTGTGGGTCGCCAGTCAATTGCAGGTCAATGCGCTGGACCGCGATGACTTGTGCGGCAGCAAGAACCCTCTTGTGCGGCACTCGACGAAGCGCTTGTCCACCGAACAATTGCTCCAGGGCGAGCACCAATTCCAAATGCTGCTTGCTGGGGGCCTTCTCGCCTTTCCTACCACGCAGGTGAGCACATAAATTTCTGAGCAACCTTTCAGTAATGATTTCTGCAGTCGCGCCGCCTTCGAGAAGCGCGGCTATAGCTGTAGCAGAGAGCGCCGCAGCCTCTTGGTCGAACGCAACCTCATGGGAAAGTCTCGGCAAACTATCCGAGTCACTCGACAGATACGCGGAAACCTCTGCCATGAAGCTCTTGCTGGGCACCAGAATTGCTAGCGACCAATCACGGTCGCCTCTGTTCAGCCGCGCAATGGCGGTCAAAACGGCGAATTTGAAAGCCCGATGAAGCATCCCTTTGCGCGGGGCATAGGGTGTCACCGACACATGGGTGTAGGCTCTGCACCTATTGGCTCCTGTCAGCAGATCGTTGCCGAACTGGACGATGTCGGTCCCTGTGCTCCGGTGATTTTCCATCCCAAAAGAAAAGGAGGCGGGGCGGAAGGCGACTTCGAACTCTTGAATCCTGCTAGCACTAGCACCGCGGAATTCGTAGATTCGTTGTTCCGGGTCAGCCAAAGCCACTACCTGGCTATGTCGAGTCAGCGCTCGAATGAAACGCCACTCATCCTCGTTCGTGTCCTGGAACTCGTCGAGGATGATAAGTGGATAGCTATTGCCGTAGATGCGTTGCAGCGACTGGCTTCTCTCCAGCAACATGGCAGCATTGCTGGCGAACAGGTCGAAGTGCAGCAGCCCCTCCTCCTCGAGCAGCTTGGTTTTCTCCAACGCTATCTGCTCTTTGCTTAATGTCGACAATCGCGCAGCAGCCTCTGGCGGAGGAAGCAGTGATAAGGGACGCCCATTGCGTAGCAAATAGCCATGGCTGCGCAGCAAATTCCACGCGAAGCCATGGTAGGTGTTGACCTCGAGCCGAGCCTGCTCGAGTTTCGGCAGCATTTTCCCGGCCTGTTCCGCAACCCTTGCGACCGTTGCTCTGGCGAAGCTCAGGAACAGCACCTGCTGATACTCTGTGAGGTCTAGTCGGCCTAGAAATGCTTCAGCTTTAAGCAATGCGACTGTGGTTTTCCCCGAGCCAGGCCCCCCCATCACGACCAGATGGGTGGGGGAGTCAATAACATCCCGTCTAGACTGATCTAGCACCATCATCTGTTAAGGCCCGACCAAATCGAGAAGGTCATCATCCAGTTCTGGAAGTTCAGGCTCGGGCTTCTTTGGGACAATTGTCGCTGTAATGCTCTCGAGGGTGCTGACAATGAATTCCGGGAGGTGGTGTCGGGTCATGGCGGTACAAAGCAAGCTGGCAGCAGCACCATCGCCTTTCCAGCGCTTCAGCAGCACCCCTAGAATCGCTACTACGTCATCCTTCGTGGCATCAGGGCCCGGGGCTTTGTCCCTTAGGTCTGAAGGCCAAGCACCGCTTTCAATCAGAGACGCAGCCCAACCACGCAACACTTCCTCATCGGTTCCTTTGAGAACGACGTTCTCAAAACCTTTCTCAGGCGCTTGATAGGGGTAGTCGACCGACGCCCTAATAGCTTCCAATTGCTCGGGTGCCTGCTCGTCGAAAACGGCATAGACCTTCTTCCCGAGCCTGCGGTAGTAGGCACCCATCGGAGCGATCAGCGAGTCAGTCGTCGCATCGATGATTGGGATGCCCAAGGCCTCAAGCGGCATGAATGATTCTGGCTCATGCTGATGAAGCAGTCGCGCTACGGCAGGCCAAGCGTCGTATTCTGTCCGGCCTTCGGCAATCAGCACTCGACGTGCTAGAAGGGCCTCACAAACACGCAGCCGCATATCCTGCCGGTACATTTTTGCTTTGATGCCAGGCGGGAGCCCAGCAGGCATGGCACTCAGCACCCCATCGTTTCGGCTGATGACGATGACCTGCTCGGGTTCGAACTCTTCGAGCACGTAGGGCGAATGCGAGGTAAACAGCGCTTGGGCTGACTTGCTGCGCACCCCGTTGATGATGCGTTTCTGAATGTGCGGCGGGATTGCAATCTCAGGCTCCTCCATCGCAAAAATCACGTTTTGCTTCAGTTCCGCGATTAGCGACAGAAGTGCCAGCACCATCATGTTAATAGTACCGGTACCTTGGCTCTGAAATGGTGCTGCATGCGCTTCACCATCACTGCGCTGCGCGCCGGTTGCCATGAAGACAGTTAACGCTTTCCGCAGAGACTCACGCGTCAGTTGCGTAACTCGCATTTGGGGATCGCTGCCGTCATCGCTGGGCATGTAGCCGCGGATTGAGGCCTGCACATTCGCAAGGATGTCGTTGATCCCAATCTCAGGATCAGTTGCAACCTGCAACTGTCGAAGCTCAACTAGGAGTCCTTCCCAGATCTGGAAGTTCTTGTTGTCCTGCAACCGCAAAATAATGTCCAGGAGCGAGCCACGTTCAAGGCTCAACGCACGACTGCCGGTTCGGATCGTGCGCAGGTACAGAAAGCCACAGACACGCTTATCGGCCGTCCTGAAGAAATCGTAGGACCCATCCTGTTTCATCGGCGAACAGAAATACGTGGTGCCAGTGAAATCATCCTCATCAGCATCGTAGTTACCGATAAAAACGACGCGTAAACAGGCCTGAACCATCTGCTCGTCGGTACCCTCTGCTGGCGGGCCCCCGAGCAGATCTCCCGTACTGTTATCCCACCACTCGATGTGATCCCGGAAACGCATTTCCTGGTCCAGGTTCAGATCAGTGATCACCGCTTCAATGGTGATGTTGACTGGTTGCCCCTGTAGATCGACATATTCCCCCGCATAAAAATCGTGCTCATCAATCACTGGCCGACGCGAGAGTCGCTCGGGGCCTAGGACGAGATCAACCGCCTCCAACAGCGTTGACTTACCGATGTTGTTGTCACCGACGAAGACGGCATGCTTGGGCAACAAGACATCCGCACGCTTAATACCCCGAAAATTCTCAATCTGCAGCCGTGCAACCCGCATATCCGTCCGCTCCCGCTCCCGTGTAAGCC
>NZ_BCBT01000082.1:0-20770 GCF_001320965.1 Pseudomonas sp. NBRC 111143
GAACAAGCTGGAGTCCGTCACTGGTGCCGATAACTTCGAAAAACTGACTCTGGGTCAGGGCGAAGTGAAAACCGATGTCACCGATGAGCCAGGCACTGGCACTCCGGGTACTGGCAACGAGGGTGACAAGGTTTCCGTCACCATCGTCAGCAATGGCAACGTTACCGAAGACCAGCAGCCGTCGTTCACCGTGAAAGTGAACCAGCCGCTGGATCGTCCGCTGACTGTCACTTTGAGCAACGGCGACAAGGTCACCATCGCCGCGGGTCAGACCCAGGTGGAATACAAGGCGCCAGCTCAGGGCGATGACGTCTTCAAGGACTCCGGCTCCCTGACCGTCGGCATTTCCGATGCCACCGTACCGGGCAAAACCTTCGAAAACCTCGAGCTCGGTGGTTCGGCCACTGTTCAGATTGCTGATACCGAAAGTGAAGTCATCGCGACCCTCACCGCCGACAAGACCACCGTGTCCGAAGGTGGCGAGATTACCTATACCGTTACTCTGACCAACGCCCAGGGCCTGGACGTCAAAGGTCATGGCGGTTTGGTCTTCACGCTCAGCGACGGCACAAAAGTCACCGTTCCGGCTGGCAGCGCCACCGGGACTATCACCATCCATGCGCCGGACGACGTCTACGTTGGCGGTCAGCCATCGATCGTGAACAAGCTGGAATCCGTCACTGGCGCAGATAACTTCGAGAAACTGACGTTGGGTCAGGGCGAAGTGAAAACCGATGTCTCCGATGAACCGGGCACCGGCACTCCTGGCACCGGCAACGAAGGCGACAAGGTCTCCGTCACCATCGTCAGTAATGGCAACGTCACCGAAGACCAGCAGCCGTCGTTCACCGTGAAAGTGAACCAGCCGCTGGATCGTCCGCTGACCGTTACCCTGAGCAATGGCGACAAGGTCACCATCGCTGCAGGCCAGACCCAGGTCGAGTACAAGGCACCGGCACAAGGCGATGACGTCTTCAAGGATTCCGGTTCGCTCACCGTTGGCATCAGCGACGCCACCGTACCGGGCAAGACTTTCGAGAACCTCGAACTGGGTGGTTCGGCCACCGTGCAGATCGCCGACACCATCAGCGAAGTAGTCGCTACTCTCAGCGCCGACAAGACCACCGTCAGCGAAGGCGGCCAGGTCACCTACACCGTCACCCTGACGAACGCCCAAGGTCTGTCTGTCACCGGCCATGGCGGTCTGGTATTCACCCTGAGCGATGGCACCAAGGTTACCGTTCCGGCGGGTAGTGCTACTGGCACCTTCACCATCACCGCCAAGGACGACGTCTATGTCGGCGGCCAGCCGAACATCGTCAACAAGATCGAGTCCGTCACCGGCGGCGACAACTTCGAGAAGCTGACCCTCGGCGACAACACCGTCACTACTACGGTGACAGACGAGCCAGGCACTGGCACTCCGGGTACTGGCAACGAGGGCGACAAGGTCTCGGTCACCATCGTCAGCAACGGCAATGTCACCGAAGATCAACAGCCGTCGTTCACCGTGAAGGTGAATCAGATTCTGGATCGTCCGCTGACCGTCACCCTGAGCAATGGTGACAAAGTCACCATCGCTGCGGGTCAGACCCAGGTCGAGTACAAGGCGCCTGCCCAGGGCGACGATGTCTTCAAAGACTCGGGCTCGCTCACCGTTGGGATCAGCGACGCCAGTGTTCCAGGCAAAACCTTCGAGAACCTGGAGCTCGGCGGCTCGGCAACCGTTCAGATCGCTGACACCGAAAGCGAAGTCATCGCGACCCTGACCGCCGACAAGACTACTGTCAGCGAAGGCGGCGAGATCACTTACACCGTGACCCTGACCAACGCCCAGGGCCTGGACGTCAAAGGTCACAATGGTCTGGTCTTTACGCTCTCGGACGGCACCAAAGTCACCGTTCCAGCGGGCAGCGCCACCGGAACCATCACCATCCATGCGCCGGATGACGTGTACGTTGGCGGCCAGCCAGCGATCGTCAACAAGCTGGAAGGCGTCACTGGCGCTGACAACTTCGAGAAGCTGACCTTGGGTCAGAACGAAGTGAAGACGAGCGTCACCGACGAACCAGGTACCGGCACCCCAGGCACCGGCAACGAAGGCGACAAGGTTTCGGTCACCATCGTCAGCAATGGCAATGTCACTGAGGATCAGCAACCGTCGTTCACCGTCAAAGTGAATCAGCCGCTGGATCGTCCGCTCACCGTCACCCTGAGCAATGGCGACAAGGTCACCATCGCCGCGGGTCAGACCCAGGTGGAATACAAGGCGCCAGCTCAGGGCGATGACGTCTTCAAGGACTCCGGCTCCCTGACCGTCGGCATTTCCGATGCCACCGTACCGGGCAAAACCTTCGAGAACCTGGAACTGGGTGGCTCGGCCACCGTACAGATCGCCGACACCATCAGCGAAGTCGTCGCAACCCTGTCCGCAGACAAGGCCACCGTCAGTGAAGGTGGCCAAGTCACCTACACCGTCACGCTGACCAACGCCCAGGGCCTGTCGGTCACCGGCCACAATGGCCTGGTGTTCACCCTCAGCGACGGCACGAAAGTGACCGTTCCGGCTGGCAGCGCCACCGGCACCTTCACCATCACCGCCAAGGACGACGTCTATGTCGGCGGCCAGCCGAACATCGTCAACAAGATCGAGTCCGTCACCGGCGGCGACAACTTCGAGAAGCTGACCCTCGGCAGCAATACCGTCACCACCTCTGTCACCGACGAACCCGGCACCGGCACGCCGGGCTCCGGCAACCAGGGCGACAAGGTCTCGGTCACCATCGTCAGCAACGGCGATGTGAACGAAGCACAACAGCCAAGCTTCACCGTGAAAGTCAGCCAGATCCTGGATCGCCCGCTGACCGTCACCCTGAGCAACGGCGACAAAGTCACCATTGCTGCAGGCCAGACCCAGGTCGAGTACAAGGCGCCAGCTCAGGGCGATGACGTCTTCAAGGACGCAGGCTCGCTCACCGTCGGCATCACCGATGCCACCGTTCCAGGCAAGACCTTCGAGAACCTGGAGCTCGGCGGTTCGGCCACCGTGCAGATCAGCGACACCATCACCGAGGTGTTCGCCAACCTGTCCGTGGACAAGAGCACCGTCGCCGAAGGCGGCCAGGTCACCTATACCGTGACCTTGGTCAGCCCGCCGGCCTTCCCGGTCATTGCCCACGGAGGTCTGGTATTCACCCTGAGCGACGGCACCAAGATCACCGTGGCAGCCGGCCAGAAGACCGGCTCGATTACCGTCACCGCCAAGGATGACGTGTACGTTGGCGGCCAGCCTTCGCTGGTCAACAAGCTGGAGTCGGTCACCGGTGCAGACAACTTCGAGAAACTGACCCTCGGCAGCAATACCGTCACCACCACCGTTACCGACGAACCTGGCGTGGGCACGCCGGGCTCGGGTAACCAGGGCGACAAGGTCTCGGTCACCATCGTCAGCAATGGCAATGTCACTGAAGATCAGCAACCGTCGTTCACCGTCAAAGTGAACCAGCCGCTGGATCGTCCGCTGACCGTCACCCTGAGCAATGGCGACAAGGTCACCATTGCTGCGGGTCAGACCCAGGTCGAGTACAAGGCACCGGCACAAGGCGATGACGTCTTCAAGGACTCCGGCTCCCTGACCGTCGGCATTTCCGATGCCACCGTACCGGGCAAAACCTTCGAGAACCTGGAACTGGGTGGCTCGGCCACCGTACAGATCGCCGACACCATCAGCGAAGTCGTCGCGACCCTGTCCGCCGACAAGACCACCGTCAGTGAAGGTGGCCAAGTCACCTACACCGTCACGCTGACCAACGCCCAGGGCCTGTCGGTCACCGGCCACAATGGCCTGGTGTTCACCCTCAGCGACGGCACCAAGGTCACCGTACCGGCGGGCAGCGCCACCGGCACCTTCACCATCACCGCGAAGGACGACGTTTACGTCGGCGGCCAGCCGAACATCGTCAACAAGATCGAATCGGTTACCGGCGGCGACAACTTCGAGAAGCTGACCCTCGGCAGCAATACCGTCACCACCTCTGTCACCGACGAACCCGGCACCGGCACTCCGGGGTCAGGCAACCAGGGCGACAAGATCTCGGTCACCATTGTCAGCAATGGCGATGTGAACGAAGCCCAGCAGCCAAGCTTCACCGTCAAAGTGAACCAGCCGCTGGATCGTCCGCTGACCGTCACCCTGAGCAATGGCGACAAGGTCACCATTGCCGCGGGCCAGACTCAGGTCGAGTACAAGGCGCCAGCGCAAGGCGACGATGTCTTCAAGGATTCCGGTTCGCTCACCGTTGGCATCAGCGACGCAACCGTTCCAGGCAAGACATTCGAGAACCTTGAACTCGGTGGTTCGGCCACCGTGCAGATCACCGACACCATCAGCGAAGTCGTTGCAACGCTGTCCGCCGACAAGACCACCGTCACCGAAGGCGGCCAGGTGACCTACACCGTCACGCTGACCAACGCTCAGGGCCTGTCGGTCACCGGCCATGGCGGTCTGGTGTTCACCCTGAGCGATGGCACCAAGGTTACCGTTCCGGCGGGCAGTGCTACTGGCACCTTCACCATCACCGCCAAGGACGACGTCTATGTCGGCGGCCAGCCGAACATCGTCAACAAGATCGAATCGGTCACCGGCGGCGACAACTTCGAGAAGCTGACCCTCGGCAGCAATACCGTCACCACATCTGTCACCGACGAACCTGGCGTGGGCACGCCGGGCTCCGGCAACCAGGGCGACAAGGTCGCGGTCACCATCGTCAGCAACGGCAACGTCACCGAAGATCAGCAACCGTCGTTCACCGTCAAAGTGAACCAGCCGCTGGATCGTCCGCTCACCGTCACCCTGAGCAATGGCGACAAGGTCACCATCGCTGCGGGTCAGACCCAGGTGGAATACAAGGCACCAGCTCAGGGCGATGACGTCTTCAAGGACTCGGGCTCGCTGACCGTTGGTATTTCCGACGCTTCCGTACCAGGCAAGACTTTCGAAAACCTGGAGCTCGGCGGCTCGGCCACCGTACAGATCGCCGACACCATCAGCGAAGTCGTCGCTACCCTCAGCGCCGACAAGACCACCGTCACCGAAGGCGGCCAGGTGACTTACACCGTCACCCTCACCAACGCCCAAGGCCTGTCGGTCACCGGCCACAACGGCCTGGTCTTCACCCTGAGCGATGGCACCAAGGTCACCGTGCCTGCTGGCAGCGCTACTGGCACCTTCACCATCACCGCCAAGGACGACGTCTATGTCGGCGGCCAGCCGAACATCGTCAACAAGATCGAATCGGTCACCGGCGGCGACAACTTCGAGAAGCTGACCCTCGGCAGCAATACCGTCACCACCTCTGTCACCGACGAACCTGGCGTGGGCACGCCGGGCTCCGGCAACCAGGGCGACAAGGTCGCGGTCACCATCGTCAGCAACGGCAACGTCACCGAAGATCAGCAACCGTCGTTCACCGTCAAAGTGAACCAGCCGCTGGATCGTCCGCTCACCGTCACCCTGAGCAATGGCGACAAGGTCACCATCGCCGCGGGCCAGACTCAGGTCGAGTACAAGGCGCCAGCCCAGGGCGATGATGTCTTCAAAGACTCGGGCTCTCTGACCGTGGGCATCAGCGACGCCACCGTTCCGGGCAAGACCTTCGAGAACCTCGAACTGGGTGGCTCGGCCACCGTACAGATCGCCGACACCATCAGCGAAGTCGTCGCGACCCTGTCCGCCGACAAGACCACCGTCACCGAAGGCGGCCAGGTGACCTACACCGTCACGCTGACCAACGCCCAGGGCCTGTCGGTTACCGGCCACAACGGCCTGGTGTTCACCCTCAGCGACGGCACAAAAGTGACCGTTCCGGCTGGCAGCGCCACCGGTACCTTCACCATCACCGCCAAGGATGACGTCTATGTCGGCGGCCAGGCACCGATCGTCAACAAGATCGAATCGGTCACCGGCGGCGACAACTTCGAGAAGCTGACCCTCGGCAGCAACACCGTCACCACCACCGTCACCGACGAGCCGAGCGGCCAGGGTGACCTGACCACCGTGGGCATCAGCGGCGACACTTCGGTGACCGAAGGCGACACCGCGCACTACACCCTGACCCTGACCAATCCGTCCAAGACCGAGGTCACCGTCACCCTGAGCTACAGTGGCACCGCCACCAACGGCCAGGACTACACCGGTGTGGTCACCGTGAAGATTCCGGCCGGCGCCAGCACCGCCAACTTCGACATCAAGACCATTGACGACCAGCTCGTCGAAGGCTCGGAAAACTTCACCATCCAGATCAGCGGTGTCAGCGGCGGCGGCTTCGAAAACCTGCAGGTCAACCCGAGCAAGTCGAGCGTCACCACCACGATCATCGACAACGACCACATGCCGGTATCGCCAGGCGGCGCCGTCACCGGCACCGAAGACACCGACTACGTGTTCCAGTGGGGCGACTTCAAGGTCACCGACGCCGATGGCAACACTGGCCTCGGCGTGACGATCAGCAAGCTGCCGGATCTGGGCAACCTGAAGTTCTTCAACGGCACTTCGTGGGTCGACGTGTCGCTCAACCAGACCATCAGCCAGGCCGACATCGCCGCCGGCAAGCTCAAGTTCGTACCGCTGGCCAACCAGTCGGGCGTCGACGGTTACGGTGGCAGCGGCGTAGGCAACAAGCAGGCCGACTACGCGCAGATCAAGTACAAGCCCAACGACGGTACCAACACCGGCAGCGAAGTGACCATGAAGGTCGACATCGCGCCGGTCGCCGACAGGCCTGACCTGTCGATCGGCAACAACAACGTCAACTCGATCGGCCTGACCAAGGAAACCTGGAACAGCCTCAACGGCCTGGGCAACAACGGTAACGGCATCACCGGCGACCAACTCAAGAACGTGTTCGCCAACTCCGGCAACGCGAACAAGAGCGAGCAGGTCACGACCGTCGACACCACCGCCACCGTGACCCCGGGCACCGGCTCGAAGACCTCCGGCCTGATCTATCTGGAAGCCGGCAAAACCTACACCTTCAGTGGCACGGCCGACGACAGCCTGCAAATCGTCATTGGTGGCAAGAACGTCGCCAGCGGCACCTGGGGCAACGCCAGCGGCGCGATCACCGGCAGCTACACCCCGACCACCAGCGGCTACTACACCCTGGAGATCTACAACGCCAACCAGGCCGGCCCTGGCAGCCTGGACATCAACATCAAGGTGGGCAACGGCGCGGTCACCGACCTGAACAGCTCGACCATCCCGATGTACCCGAACGTAGGCTCCATGACCAATGCAGGCCTGACGGTTTCCGACCTGCACGGCAGCAACGGCCAAGGCTACTACGAAGGCTACAAGCTCAACGAAGGCCGCGAGAATGGCGCGCCGGTCAAGCTGGTGGGCATCAGCACCAACCTGACCGACACCGACGGTTCGGAAACCCTGAGCGTCAAGCTCAGCGGCATCCCGGCAGGTTCGGTGATCAGCGACAACGCAGGCCACAGCTTCACCGTCGGCAGCAGCGCGGTGGATGTCACCGGCTGGAACCTGGGCAGCCTGGCAATCAAGCCACCGGCCTACTACAGCGGCCAGTTCGACGTGAAGGTCAGCTCGACCTCCAGCGAAAGCGTTGGCGGCAGCACCGCGACCAACGAGGGTACCATCAAGGTCACGGTGTACCCGCAGACCTACAACACCAGCAACCTGACCTCCGAAGGCGACAACTTTGCCGGTACCGATGGCAACGATATCGTCGTCGCCGACGTGGTCGGCCTGCACGTGGTGCCAGGTCAGAACTACAACATCGCCTTCATCGTCGACACCTCGGGCAGCATGGGCTCGTCTGGCGTGGATGCGGCGAAGAAGTCGCTGGAGTCGGTGTTCAAGACCCTGGCCGCCAGCGTCAAGGGCGACCAGTCCGGTACCGTGAACATCCTGCTCGTGGACTTCGCCAGCCAGGTGAAATCCACGGTCTCGGTGACCCTCAACGATGCCGGCCTGCAGACCCTGCTCAACGCCCTGAAGACGCTGAACTCCGACGGTGGTACCAACTACGAGGACGCCTTCAAGACCACCGCCAACTGGTTCCAGAACCTCCAGAATGCTGGCAACACCGGCAGCAACCAGACGTTCTTCGTCACCGACGGCAAGCCGACCTACTACCAGACCAGCGAGCGCGGCAACCCGACCCTGGGCAGCACCAGCACCACGCTGGACAGCTTCCTGACTGCGAACAACTGGAAACCAGGCAATACGATCTCCACGTACCTGAACAATACGAACTACATAACCATCGACAGCACCGGCAAGCTGACCGTCCAGACCTACTCCTGGGGCGGCTGGACCGTGACCACCAGCGGCGATGTACGTGCCGAAGGTAACGGTGGCTACGAACTGTCCTCCCGCGCCGGTAACGGCTCCGATACCACGACCGCGACCCTGAACGACTCGACCGCCGCCTTCAAGCTGCTGTCGGGGCTGTCGCAGGTCGAGGCCATCGGCCTGAACAGCGATATCAAGGCCAATGACCTCAAGCCGTTCGACACCGATGGCAAACCGCAGACCAACATCGACCCGAGCAAGCTGGCCGAGGCCATCCTTGGGCACACCGAGGTCACCCAGCCAGGTAACGACACGGTCAACGGCGGTGATGGCAACGACATCATCTTCGGTGATCTGGTCACCTTCGACTCGGTCGCAGGTACCGGTGTCGATGCGATTCGCGGCTATGTCGCCAACAAGCTGGGCCTCGATGCGGGCGATGTAGATGGGCGGGCGATGCACAAGTACATCACCGAGCACTACACCGAGTTCGATGTATCGCGCAGCAACGATGGCAACGACACGCTGATGGGCGGCGATGGTGACGACATCATCTTCGGCCAGGGTGGCGACGACTACATCGACGGTGGTCGTGGCAACGACATCCTGCTCGGCGGCACCGGCAACGACACCCTGCTGGGCGGTGAAGGCAACGACATCCTCATCGGTGGTGCCGGCAACGACGTGCTGATCGGTGGCAAGGGCGATGACATCCTCATCGGTGGCACCGGTGCCGACACCTTCGTGTGGAAGGCCGGCGACCTGGGCAACGATGTGATCAAGGACTTCAAGGCCAGTGAGGGCGACCGCCTCGATCTGCGCGACCTGCTGCAGGGCGAGAAGGCCAGCACCATCGACAACTTCCTGAAGATCACCACCGTGAACGGTGAGTCGACCCTGCAGGTCAGCACCGAGGGCAAGCTCAATGCCGCCGGTGGCCTGGCCAACGCGGATGTGTCGATCAAGCTCGAGGGTGTGAACTGGTCGAACACCACGATCAACTCGTTGATCAGTGGCGCCGACCCGACCATCAAGATCGACAACTCCAACAGCTGATGCCCACGCCCCTGACGGCCTTCACCGGCCGCCAGGGGCTTGGCGCTTTCCTGCCGTCGCCTCACGGCGCATACTCGCTTGCCGGGCCCGGCAGGCCTGCTGAACTTTGCCTATGCTGCTGACAACCAAGAAGGAATCATCGTGACGAGGGTCGATGCCATGTTCTACGTGCAACGCGACGCCAACGGCCAGTTGCTGCGGGTAGAAGCAGCTGCCTTTGCCGAGTACACCGAAGCGCTGCCGGCCGACCATGCCGAAATCCAGGAATGGTTCGCCGATGACGTCGTGGAGAACAGTCTCAAGCAGCTCAAACAGAGCGATCTGGACATGATCCGTGTGCTCGAGGACCTGATCGAGGTGTTGACCGCCAAAGGCGTGTTCAGCATCACCGACCTGCCTCCCGGCGCCCAAGCAAAACTGCTCAACCGCTCCACCGCGCGCAAGGCGCTGGGAAGCCTGAACAACCTGATCGAAGAAGATGAAGAAGGCGGGTTGATCTGAAGAGTTGCTGATACCGCGCTGCTCGTTTCGCGTGTGAATCGGAACGCCGATCTACCCGCGAAAAGAGCAGCATACTTTCACGGATCGCAGCACCGTCCTTATTTCCAAGGCGCAGGCTCGCCCACCAACTGCCCCTGAATCCCCTGCACACCCATCTCGCGCAACACCTGCAGCTCGCCTTCGGTCTCGACGCGCTCAGCAATCAGCGGCAGGTCGATGCTGTGCGCCGCCCCCTGGATCGCTTCGATGAACAGCCGCTTGTGCCGCTCCTGGTCGATGCTGCGGATATAACCGCCATCGATCTTCAGGTACGCCAAGCCCAGGTGAGCCAGGTTGCCGATCATGCTGAAGCGCCCGCCGAAGCGCTGCAGCGCCAGGCCAAAACCGAGCTTGTGCAAGTGGCGGGTCAGTTTTTCCAGCTGTGCCTGTTCTGGCAGTTGCTCCTCGCCAATCTCGAAGGTCAACCTCGGCCCCAATGCTGCATGCTGCCCCAGCAGTTCGTAGACTCGCTGCAATGCTTTGGCATCGGCCAGGGTGGCGGCAGACAGGTTCAGCGCCAGCGACTCACCATGCTGCTGCAGATGCCGCAACACCTTCTCCAGCACCAGCAGGTCGAGCCGTGGCATCCAGCCGAAACGCTCGAGCCACGGCAGGAAGCGCCCTGCGACAAGCGCCTCGTCCTGTCCGTCGTACAGGCGCGAAATAACCTTGTAGTGCAGGACTCGCTCTGGCGCATGGCAGTCCACCACAGGCTGGAAGAACAGTTGGAACTGACCCTTGTCCAGAGCCTGGTCAAGACGTGAATGCCAGACGTGATGGCTGTCGGCAGCCTGGGCCGCGGCGCCCTGCTCCAGGCAGACCCAGCCTGGCTCCGGTTGGCTCTCGGCCCGTGCCAGCGCCTCGTCAGCCAGCTTCAACAGGGCTTGCGGTGCGTCCCCAGGGCTGAACGGCGCCAATCCGATACACGCCACCGGGTCGACATCGCTGGCACCTGTCACATGCAGGCTCTGCAAGGTTGCCTCGAGGGCCTGTGCCAGTTGCACCGCCTCTTCATGCACCATGCCCGGTGCCAGAACAGCAAACTCGCCACCGCGGCTGCGGGTGATGAGGTCCTTGGTTTCCGGATAGCTGGCACATGTGCGCCGCAGCTGCTCGCCCACCGCCTGCAACAACTGGTCGGTGCGCTGACCACCCAAGCGGGCGTTGAGGCCGGCCAGGTCCTGCACACGCAGCAACAGCAGATAACCGGCTCGGGCCTCTTCGAGGTTGCTGACACGCGTGTTCAACTGCATTTCGAAGTAGCGCCGGTTGGCCAGCCCCGTGAGGCTGTCCTGGTACGACTCGCTGCGCAGCTTTTCACTGCGCTCGGCCTGTTCGGTGAACAGTGCCTTGAGCTTCTCGACCATCTGGTTCATCGCCTGCACCACCCGACGCAGTTCTGGCGTGCGCGGCAGCTCAGGCAGGCTGAGGAACTCACGGCGGGCGATGGCGTGGGACTGCGCCACCATGTAGTCCAGCGGCCGCAGTTGGCGGCGCAGCAGCAGTGCACCCAGCACCGCACTCACCACGCCGCACAGCAGCAACCAGCCCAGGCTGCCCAGGGCACTCTGCCAGAGCTTGGCCAGGGCGAACATCGGGTGGCTGATGACCTCGACCCGCGCGGCCTGCTGCCATCCCCGGCTGACAATGGCATCGCCGCCGGCCGGCTCAAGGCCGATCAGGCCGATGAACCAGCCTGGCACCCCATTGCTGTCCGGCTCGGCATGACGCTCGACCAGGACGGCGTTGGAGTCCAGGTCGATGACCTTGATGCTCGAGTAATAACCACTGTCGAAGATCGAGCTGACCATCAGCTCGACCATTGCCGGATCATCGATGTTGGGTGTGAGCGACAAGGCCAGCGCCGTCGCCGCGTCCTGGGCGTGGGAACGCAGCTGGTTGACGTACTGGCTGCGCGAACTCTCCAGGCTGACCATGAAGCTGCCGCTGAAGGCAATGGCCAGGAGCAGGCATATGGCAAGCAACAATTGTTTGAACAGTGACATCTGTGCTCCTCAATAAACCGGTTCGGCCGGGAACCCTTCGGCCTGCATTTTCTTCAGCACATCCTGCCAGCGTGACAGGCGCTTGGTGTCGCCGACCTTCTTGTTGCCGCCGGCGCCGGTCAGCCACAAACCCTCGCCATTGAAGGCATAGACCGGCAGCAGGTCGTTGCGCTGGCTGGCCGGCTTGATCGCGTCCATCAGGCTGTCCAGCACCAGCGGCTGGGCCTGTGGGCTTGAATAATAGGTCAGGACCATGTGCGCCCGGTTCAGGCGCAACGCCTTGACGTAGGTGATGCGCAGTTTTTCGGCGGGCACCCCCATGCGGCGCAGGCTGAAATACTTGGCGATGGCGTAGTCCTCGCAGTCGCCGGCGCCCTTGATCAGCGACTGGACCGGCGTGGCCCAGTAATCGACTTCATGCCACAGGTCGATGTCCTCGACATAACGCAGCTGCTTGTTGAAGAACAGATTGACGACCTGCAGTTTGTCCAGCTCGCTGCCCTGGTTCTGGGTGGCCATCAGGTTCTGCCAGGCGTCGATACGCCCCTGCCCTGGGCCAAGCGGGCCGTACAGCTGTTGCGCGCGACGGCTGATCTGGGCGAAATCCCAATCCGCATGCAGGCCGCCCAGCAGCAGGCAGCCAAGCAGTACGGCGAGGCCGAGGCGACGCACGGCCAAATTGAGCATTCCAGGTATCGCCACTGCGAACACCCATCCAGACCAGTCGAAAGCAGCGATGGTGCGGCTTGCCGGGGGAAAAGACAATGGCACCTTACAATCACGGTGCGCTTGAAAAAGCGTAGGAGGTTACGATCATCGAGCCAGGAAAAGTCCGACTTCCTTTGCTCGATGACTTCATTCACGATAGCCGCACTCCATCGGCCGCAGGCGTCCGTCACTGCGGTTTGACAAGCCATCACCCCGCTGACTAGGGTTATTGGATCCAATCATCGCAATCATCGAGGCAGACTCCGCGTGGCCGAGAAAACCAGATTCCTCAGCTCCGTGCTGGGTAACGAGCAGGTGCCAGCACACCTGGCCCGCAGCGTGATCGAAGAGCGTCTGCGCAGCGCCATTGTCGATGGCCGGCTGCCTCCTGGCACCGCCTTGCGCCAGCAGGAGCTCGCTGGCCTGTTCGGGGTCAGCCGCATGCCGGTACGCGAGGCGCTGCGCCAGCTCGAGGCGCAATCGCTGCTCAAGGTAGTGATGCACAAGGGCGCCGTGGTCGCACCGCTGATCGGCGAGGATGCCGTCGACACCTACGGCCTGCGCGTTCTGCTCGAGACAGAAGCGCTGCGCCAGTCGATTCCCCACCTGGACGCAAGCGACATCGCCCTCGCCCGCAGCTATATCCAGCAATTGGAAAACGAGACGCGCCACGCCGAGATCGGACGCCTCAACCGCCTGTTCCACATGACGCTGTACAGCAAGGCGCACAACCACAAGTTGCTGCGCATGATCGAGATCGAACTCAACGAAGAGGAGCGCTTCCTGCGCTTCCACCTGTCGTCGATGGGCCTGGGAAAGCTGACTCAGGACGACCACATCGCACTGGTGGACGCGGCCAGCGACATGTTGGTCGACCAGGCCATCGACGTGCTGGAAAGGCACCTCAATACGGCATCCCGCACCATCAGGAACTACCTGAACAGCCAAGCCGCCAGGTGAATCACCCGCTGACACAGCCACAAACCGTGTCAGCCATGAAGCTCCGTTACCGAACGGAGCGAAGGACAGACAGTGCACGTCCAGAAACCATCGGTAACAGAGCACTCCGGGCAACCCCCGAGAACCCGTCTCATCTGCCTTGCCTGCAGCCAGGAGCACCTGGGGCAATACCGCGCCTGGTCCCATGCCCTGAGCGATCGAACTGGTAGCGGTGGATGTCAGACGCCATGCCGAATGCAGCCCGTGTAATCCGCTGCAAGGCCCCTCCGCCCTCGCCCGAACCGTGGCCAAGTACCTGCATCCCTACCTTGAAGGACCCCATGCCCTTTTTGGTCAGCGCCTGGGCGCCCACATGGCGTTCGAACTGGCCCAACTCGCGGAACGCGAATACCCCGAGCAGACCCGCCATTTGTTTGTTTCCAGCTGTGACAGCCCAAGGGTCGCCGAGCCCGCTGCCAGCGCGAATGCCATACGGATACCGGTGACGGTGCTCTACCCACCTGGCACACTCCCCGAAATGCTTGGCTGGCACGCCTTCGTCCGGCGCGAGCTGGAGCTCATCGAGCTGCCCGAGCACAGCGTTGACAAGTCATATCAAGACCAAAGACTCGTCAGAATCTTCAACACGCATCTTGGCTTGCTGGGCTTCTAAGCACGCAACTCCCCCTCCCGAGGTCATTGTTTCCCCCGATACGCTGCCAATGACCATGGCAGCGCGAGTCGTTTGAGCCCACTCTAGTCGCGCTGCGACTGCTGATCGTCCATCCCGGGCCCGGTCGTATGCCTTCCATTTACCCGCAGAAGGAGCCCGACACCGGGGCAAGGGCCGCGTGGCGATCAGCCGCCCCTCAACAGTGGAATATCCTCGCACTCCCATTCACCAGTGCTTCGAGTGAGGCATTCACTCAACTTCGTTTTCTGATGATTAATTATCGGAAGGGGCCTGTCTTGCCAAAATAAAACATTCAAAGTGTTTTATTCGGATCACTATTAATGCAACTTTTTAAATATTAAAAATATTTCAAAAAACATTTGCGACACACTTTGATGTTGTTCTAACTTTTATATCGCCGGTACCCACCACGGCTTGACTCCGCACAAGCCAGATGAATCAAGGGGCGGCCACTATCCCTGAGACTGTTCAGCCATCGAGTATATGTCGAGGCCCGCGTTCGCCCGATGTATTTCAGAGGCTGCAACTTATCGGGAAAACATGCCAACTTTCGCACAATGGATATTACCCATGAGCACATTGAAGCGCACACTTGCCAGTCATAAAGCCACGCTCGCACGACATCCACTCTTTTCAGAAATCGACACCGTTGAAACCTTGCGACGCTTCATGGAAACCCATGTTTTCGCGGTGTGGGACTTCATGTCGCTGACCAAGCGCCTGCAACGGGAACTGACCTGCGTAAGCCTGCCCTGGCTACCACCGGTGGACCCCGCCGCTGCCCGGCTGATCAACGAGATCGTGCTCGGCGAAGAGTCTGATGACTGCCCGCAGCACGGCCACTACAGCCACTTCGAACTGTATCTGGACGCCATGCGCGAAGTCGGTGCCAACACGCAGGCAATCGAGCGCTTCGTCCACCTGCAGCGACAGGGGCTCGACTACGCCACCGCCCTGCAGCGCTGCGGCGCGAGCGAGGCAGCCAGGCACTTCGTCGTCGACACACTCGACGTGGCACTCAACGCGCCTGCCCATCGCGTGGCAGCAGCGTTCCTGCATGGCCGTGAAAGTGTCATTCCCGCAATGTTCCAGCAAATCCTCGACGAGTGGGGCATCGGCCAGGCGCAGGCCCCGACTTTTCGCTATTACCTGCAGCGCCACATCGAGGTCGACGCCGAAGATCACGGTCCGGCCGCCGAAGCGCTGCTGGCGCGCCTGGTGAACGATGACCCGCAACGTCAGCACGAGGTGTACGAAGCCGCCATCGCCGCCGTCCAGAGCCGCACCGCGTTGTGGGACCGTCTGCGCGCCTCGCTGCAGGTAGTCGCCAGCGAGGTCACGCCATGAATGCGCTCGAATACCGCTCCTTCGCCGACGTATGGGAGGAGCGTGCCACCATCCGCACTCGCCCGCGGCGTCGGATCGAGGACGACCAGCGGCTGATCTACCCGCTCAGCCGCCAACCGTTGGTGCAAAGCGCCACGTTCCAGAGGGCTTGCCCACACCTGCGTGATTTCGTGCTGGTGCAGAGCCTCTACAAGTTCATCAACGACGTGGTGATCTTCGAGACCGAGATCGTCGACCGCACGGCCCGGCGGATTGCCAAGGACCGCTTCACCGTGCGTTTTCCCTTCGCCTGTCGCTACGACGCAATGACCGTGGTGGTCGACGAGGACTACCACGCGCTGGTGGCCATGGACTTCCTGCAGCAGACCATCGCCCTGACCGGCCTCGAGCCGATCGCCCTGCCTACAGAGATCGAACTCAGCCGTGCGATCCCCTCTGCACTGGCACAGGTGCCAGAAGCGCTGCGGGACGCCCTCGAGCTGATCTGCGTCGGCATCGCCGAAAACACCCTGACCGACGATGTCGCCGCCTTTGCCCGCGATGACACGGTCAAGCCTTCGGTGAAGGGGCTGATGGCCGATCACCTGCTCGACGAGGGTCGGCATTCGAGCTTCTGGGCGCGTCTGACGCGGATCTATTGGCAAGCCGCGCCGGAGGTCGATCGCCAGATGATCGCCCAGGTGCTGCCCGTGTTCCTGGGCCAGTACCTGACCAACGACATCCAGCAGGCCTTCGACTTCAACCTGATCGAGGCGTTGCCAGTCAACGAAACACTGCGCCAGTCGCTGCGCGAGGAAGTGCTCGGCCTGGCCTATCCGATCAACCACCAGCATCCGTTGCTGGGCAACATCCTGCGCTTCTTCCGCAGCAGCTCGATGCTCGAGTCGCCTTGCGTGCAGGAAGCCCTGCGCGGCTACCTGCCCTGAGGAGATCCGCATGCGACGTCTCGACATACTATTGGTAGGCCACAGCCTCGCGCTGCGCAACCTGGCCCGGAGACTCGACGAGCAGGGCCACGGCACCCTGCTGGCCGGTACACCCTCGGCGCTACGCCAGGCCCTGGCCAGCCATCACTCTCTGGTTCTGGAAGACGGCAGCCTGGTGCTGTGCACCAGTGACTGGGCCCTCCTGGGGGAAACGCCGTTGCTCAGGATCCGCCTGGGCGCCAGCCACGGCGACACCCTGCCACACCTGGAACTGCTGTGCTGGTGCGCCAGTGCCACGGCTGCGCGCCTGATCAGCCGGGTATCATTGGTCGCACCCTCCTCGGGCAATGGCCAGCAACTGCGTGAAGATGCCGTGCGAGCTTTGGAGGAGCAGGTCACCCATCAGGTCGCCTGCCTCGCCCGCGATCCGCAACACCTGAGCGAAACGTGCACCGTCGAGCCTGGCCTACAGATGCGTGAGCACGGCCTGGATTGGCTGCAAACGCTGGCCTACCGTCATCCGCTCAACCGCTCCCAGCGCGCAGACCTGCTGGTATCGAGTGAAGTCGGCTTGATGGAGGGCCTGGAGCAGCCTCTGCGCCAGTACGCGCAGAAACCGGCGCTGAACCGCGATGGCCAGCGCAGCAGCTATCACGACCTGCACGCTCTCGCCGTGACCTTGCAACGGGCACTGTTGCCATTACTGCCTGATCAGGACGATCAGCCTGTGGTGGTGGGCGTGTGTCTGGCCAAGTCGCCGGCACTCTATGCCAGCGTGCTGGCGATATTGGGTTGCGGCGCAATCTACCTACCACTGGACCCGACGACGCCCACAGAGCGTCGCCAACGCATCCTGCAGGACTCCGGGGCGCGGGTACTGCTGCATGACGGCCAGCCACATGCCGGACTGGCCCTGCTGGATGTGCGCACGCTGCAGGCGGCCACTGACAGTTGCCTGCCCTCGCTGGTCCTGCGGCAAGGGACAGCAGAGCGGGCCTGCGTGGCGATCTACACCTCTGGCACCACCGGCCAACCGAAAGGCGTGTTGCTCAGCCAGCGCAACCTCACCCACTTCATCGCCTGGTATCGCGAGCATGTCGCGCTGGATGCGCACAGCCGGGTGCTGCAGTTCTCAACCATCGGCTTCGATGCCTCGCTGCTGGATATCCTGCCGACCTTCGCCTGCGGCGCGGAACTGGTCATTCCCAGCGATGACCAGCGCCGTGATCCGCAGCTACTGGTGCAACTTATCCACAGCCAGGCCGTGAGCCATGCGTTTCTGCCGCCAGCACTGCTGAGCATCCTCCCGCCTGATGAACCGCTTGGCCTGCGCCACCTGATCACCGGAGGCGATGTCTGCGAGCCCCAGGTCATCGCTCGGTACAGCGAACAATGCCGGATGCACAACATCTATGGCCCAACCGAAACCACGGTATTGGCGACTACTCGCATCTGCGCTGCCGGTGACAGTAATCGCAACCTGGGGGTGCCGATCGCCAATACTCAGGTGCTGATCCTGGACGACGATTTGCAGCCGGTCACTCAGGAGACGCCCGGAGAACTGTACATCTGCGGCCCGGGGGTCGGGCTGGGGTATCTCAACAATCCAGAACTGACCGCCGAGCGTTTCATCGCACTCGACTTGCCCGATGGCCGTTCGCTGCGTACCTACCGTACAGGTGACATTGGCAAATGGACCGCACAGGGCATCGAGCTGTCCGGGCGACGCGACAATCAGGTGAAGATCCGTGGATTTCGCGTAGAGCCGGAAGAAATCGAACACTGCCTGCGCAACAGCGGCCTGTATGCACAGATCGCGGTGGTGATCGATGCCCAGCGCCGCGTGCTGGCTTTCGCTGCGCAGCCGACAAGCCATCAGGCCGACACTGCACTGCGTCAGCATGCTGAGCGGCATCTGCCCGACTACATGCGTCCGGGGTTCTACCAGGTGTTGGAGCAGATGCCCTACACCGCTAACGGCAAGGTCGACCGCCTGGCGTTGCGGACGCTGCCACTGACGTTGCCAGCGGCACAGCGAATAGCACCCGGCACACCAACCGAGCAGCGTCTGCTGGGGCTCTGGAGTGGACTGCTGGAACTGGACCAGGCGGATATTTCCGCCGACGACAGCTTCTTCAGCCTGGGCGGACATTCGATCCTGCTGTCGAGGCTGCTGCTGGAGGTGCGCCAGGCCTTCGGCCGCGGCGTGGCGATCAATCGCTTCATCGAACAGCCGACGCTACAGCGCCTGGGTGCGTTGCTCGACGGTGACGCTGCCGCACTGGACAGTTCACTCGAACGCCTGGAGCAGGACGCCAACCGTGACTTGAACCTTCAGGTACTGCCCCTGCAGGCCATGGGAGATGTGCACAAGGTCATCGTCACGGGCGCCAACAGCTTTCTCGGCGTGCATCTGGTCGAAGCACTGCTTGGCTGGGGGGCCACGGAGGTGGCATGCCTGGTACGTAGCAACGCAACCCAGACGGCCACTGAACGCTTCAGGCAAGCGCTGGCAGACAATCAGCTGAGCCTCGATGATGAGCGCGTGCGGGTATTCGACGCGGACCTGCGCCGCCCTCGGCTGGGGTTGAGCGACGCGGACTACGACGATCTCGACTTGAACTACGGCGCACTGGTGCACAACGCCGCCCAGGTCAATCACGTACTCGACTACCAGGCCTTGGCCAGCGACAACATCGAACCACTGTTCGAGTGCCTGCGCCTGTGCGAAGGGCGGCGCAAGAAGGTCTTCAACTTCGTCTCGACGCTGTCCGCGTGTAGCGCAATGGACAGCGACGGCCGCGTGCTGGAGCAAGGCCCCGTGTCGACTCCGCCGATCTACATCCGCAATGGCTACAACCTGAGCAAATGGGTCGGCGAACGTATTCTCCAGCGGGCGCGTGAAGCAGGGGTACGGGTAAATCTGTTCCGCCCCGGCAATATCAGCTTCGACAGCCGCAATGGCGTGTGCCAGCCCCAGCGCAATCGCTTGATGCTGATGCTCAAGGGCTCACTGCAGCTGGGCCAGGTGCCACGACTGGAGATCGATTTCGACCTCATGCCGGTGGACTTCCTCGCCCGCTTCATCGCCTTCCACAGCAGCAGGCACCACCCCGCGCAATGCGTCTTCAACCTGCACAACCCCGAACCGCTGCGTTGGCAAGACTACCTGGCCGCGTTCCGCGAGCAGGGCCACCACTTCGAGCTGGTCGAGGTGGAGCAGTGGCAAGGCCAGTTGAGTCGGGTAGATCGCGACAACGCGCTGTTCGATGTCCTGGGCTTTTACCTCGACGGCTTCGAGGAGGACATCGGCGATATCTCCAGCATCGAGCACGGTAATGCCCGCGAGGGCGTTCGGCGCATGGGTGTCTGCTACCCGGCCAAGGACGCGCAGTTGCTGCGTCGCGGCTGCCGCTACCTGAGCGCTATCGGCTTTCTCTGATTCCTTCGGTTCATCCACAACAGGAGCAACATCGCATGCAAACACTCAAACCCGACACGCTGATCCGTAATCCACAAGGCTGCCTGGTGGTATCCAGCGTGGACATTGCAGCCCCGGCGGAGGCGGTATGGAACATCGTTGGCAACTTCGCCGGCTTCCCGGTATTCATCCCCGCTTTGGCCCACATCGACATGACCGGAAGCGGCGTACGTTCGGTGCGCAAGAAACTGTTCAAGGACGGGAATGTGGTAATCGAGCAGTTGAACTCGCGAGACCAGCAGACAATGCAAATGACTTGGAGCCTGATCTACACCAGCCTGAATATCGGCAACCTGTGGGCTGCGATGCAGGTCGAGGCGCTGGATGCGCATCGCAGCCGTGCGGTCTGGACTATCCAGGCCGAACCTTGGGAAGGCGGCCCGGAGGCATTGCCAGGCTTCCAGGTATTTCTCCAGGGCTTTGCCGATGAGGCGATGGCGAACGTGCGCAATCTGCTGAGCTGAAAGCGATAACCCAGGCCGCTGTTGTGGGAAGTACGCTGACCACAGCAGCGGTTTTTCTTGGACGCCAGAAAGACAAAACCCCTACCTGCTCACGCAGATAGGGGTTTTGCGAAATGAATCTTGACGATGACCTACTCTCACATGGGGAAACCCCACACTACCATCGGCGATGCATCGTTTCACTGCTGAGTTCGGGATGGGATCAGGTGGTTCCAATGCTCTATGGTCGTCAAGAAATTCTGTGTGCTGGCCGTCTCAAGGACGTGCCTGCGAATCTCTGTACTCTCTACTT
>NZ_BCBT01000083.1:0-19327 GCF_001320965.1 Pseudomonas sp. NBRC 111143
GGCACACCACAGTTCTCGAGGCTGTGGTGTGCCTGTGGGAGCGGGCTTGCCCGCGAAAAGGAGGCCGCAAAAGGCGAGTGTTACTCGGAACGCTTGATCAACCGCTCCATCCGCGCTTCGAGGCGACGCTTGACCTCGGTCTCGATGTGCGGAACGAAGTCGTTGATCACATCCTGCATGATCGATTGCGCCGCAGCGCGCAGTTCGGTGTCCAGGTGCAGCAGGGTGTCCTGGCGGCGAGTCTGGGCATCTTCTTCCGGCGTGCTGGCCTGGGCAGGTTCGACGGCGGTTGTCGCGTTGCCGGCCGGCTCATCGAGCAGCAGGGGAATCTGCTCGACCGTTTCGGTCAGCAGCGGCGGCTGCAGGTCGGCGTCGCCAAGCAACTGGCGGATCGACTCGAGATCGTCGAGCAGGTGGGCGGATTGTGTCAGTGAGGAGGGTTTGTCCATCGTCGTCAAAGTCGCTGTAAGCGGTGGTCTTGCAGAGCATAGCCCTGTTCGCGGTAGAAACGGAATCGCTCGCGGGCCAACTGGCGAATGGAGGCCTCTTCGACAACGATCTCGGCGACCCGCTCGAACTGGCCGACGAACCCTGGCACATCACCGCCCAGGTTGATCAGCAGGTCGCGGTGCTCGCCAGCAGTGTCGCCCAGGCCCAATGCGACCCTGGCATCGGCGTGTTGCTCGGCCAAGTCATGGGGCACGAAAGCCTCGCCCTTGAAATGCCACAGGCGTTCATCCAGTGCGTTTCGCTGTTCGTCGTCCTGGCAATGCAGGTAGACCCGGTGGCCGAGGCGCCAGGCCTTTTCGCACAGCTTGCAGGCGAAATCCAGCCGCGCCGACAGCGAGTCGGTGGGCAGGATGTAGAAATCGACTTTGCTCATGTTCGTTCAGCCCGGCCGGCGCCACTCGGGCGCCGGCACTGGTGTGTCAGACGCCCGCGCGATCCAGCAGGTACTGGGTCAGCAGCGGAACAGGACGGCCGGTGGCACCCTTGTCCTTGCCACCGCTGACCCATGCGGTACCGGCGATGTCCAGGTGGGCCCAGCTGTAGTTCTTGGTGAAGCGCGACAGGAAGCAACCCGCGGTGATGGTGCCGGCTTTAGGGCCGCCGATGTTGGCGATGTCGGCGAACGGGCTGTCCAGTTGTTCCTGGTACTCGTCGAACAGCGGCAGTTGCCAGGCGCGGTCGTCGGCACGCTTGCCAGCGTCGAGCAACTGGCCGACCAGGTCGTCGCTGTTGCCCATCAGGCCCGACGTGTGGCTGCCCAGGGCGACGATGCAGGCGCCGGTGAGGGTGGCGATGTCGATCACCGCCTGCGGTTTGAAGCGCTCGGCATAGGTCAGCGTGTCGCACAGCACCAGGCGGCCTTCGGCGTCGGTGTTGAGGATCTCGACGGTCTGCCCGCTCATGGTGGTGACGATGTCGCCCGGGCGGGTTGCGCCGCCGCTGGGCATGTTCTCGGCGCAGGCCAGCAGGCACACCAGGTTGATCGGCAACTGCAACTCGAGCACCGCACGCAGGGTGCCGAACACGCTGGCGGCGCCGCCCATGTCGTACTTCATCTCATCCATGCCGGCACCGGGTTTGAGGCTGATGCCGCCGGTGTCGAAGGTGATGCCCTTGCCGACCAGCACGAATGGCTTGTCGGTCTTCTTGCCACCTTGGTACTGCATGACGATCAGGCGTGGTGGCTGGTCGCTGCCCTGGCCGACGGCGTAGAACGCGCCCATGCCCAGGTCCTTGATCTTTTTCTCGTCGAGCACTTCGACCTTCAGGCCCTTGTGCGCCTTGCCCAGTTCCTTGGCCTGCTCGGCGAGGAAGCTTGGGTGGCAGATGTTCGGCGGCAGGTTGCCCAGGTCGCGGGTCAGGCTCATGCCGGTGGTGATGGCGGTGGCATGCTTGACCGCACGCTCGGCTTCAGCCTGGCCGGCCTTGTCGGCGAGCAGGGTGACTTTCTTCAGGGCACGCGGTTCGGCCTTCTGGCTCTTGAAACGGTCGAACACGTAGCTGCCGTCGAGCAGGGTTTCGGCCAGCAGGCGATATTTGCCGTAATGACCGTCGCGGTTGGCCACGGCGATGTCGTCCAGCGCCAGCACGGCGTCACCGCCTGCCAGGTTGCGCAGCACCCCGGCAACGCTGGCGATCAGCTTGCGCCAGGCACGATCGCCCAGGGCTTCATCCTTGCCGCTGCCAACCAGCAGTACGCGCTCGGCCTTGAGGCCTGGCAGGCTCTGCAGCAGCAGGGTCTGGCCCGGCTTGCCGACCAGGTCGCCGCGCTTGAGGATAGCGCTGATGGCGCCATCGGTCGCCTGATCAACGGCCTTGGCCACGGTGCCAAGCTTGCGGCCTTCGCCGACCGGCACGACCAGGGTGGCGGTTTTCACGGATGCTGCGGCTACGGTCTTTACAACCAGTTCCATGTCAGGTTCCCCGAATGATCTCTGTTGTTGGCCACTGCCGCAGGGTGAGTGCGACAGGCCTGGCCGCGTGCTTGCGTGCCAGTTGAAAAGCGGCCAGTTTGAGCCTGCCGCCGCCTTGCTGACAACCCCGGTCTATGCTTTTGCAGGGCAGCGCCTACTTCAATGGCGGGGCTTTGTCGCACTTTTACGGTCATGACGTCCGCTGTCATGCGCCGCCAAGTGACAGGCGCGCCCAATCACAGGATAATGCGCGCACTTTTAGATGGAGGTTCGCTTGAGGCGAACCGGCATAGGTCTTGGCTTTACTCAGTCATTGTCTGGCAATCCGCCCCTGACAACCCAGGAGTGTCTGGTTTGATCGTCTTTCGTTATCTGTCCCGCGAGGTCCTGGTGACCTTGAGCGCCGTCAGCGCAGTGCTGTTGGTGATCATCATGAGCGGGCGCTTCATCAAATACCTGGCCCAGGCGGCCCAGGGTGCGCTCGACCCGGGCGTGCTGTTCCTGATCATGGGCTTCCGCCTGCCGGGCTTCCTGCAACTGATCCTGCCGCTGGGCCTGTTCCTCGGCATCCTGCTGGCCTATGGGCGCCTGTATCTCGAAAGCGAGATGACCGTGCTCTCGGCCACCGGCATGAGTCAGCAGCGTCTGCTGACGCTGACGCTGGCGCCGGCTGCGCTGGTCGCGCTGGCGGTTGCCTGGCTGAGCTTGAGCCTGGCCCCCCAAGGTGTGGCCCAGGTGCAGAAGATCATCGCCCAGCAGGATGCCCTGACCGAGTTCGATACGCTCGTGCCGGGTCGTTTCCAGACCCTGCGTGACGGCACGCGTGTCACCTACACCGAGCGGATGTCCGACGACCGCGTCAATCTGGGCGGGGTGTTCATTTCCGAGAAGCGCTTCAACCAGGACAAGACCAAGGACCGCGCACCGTCGGTGCTGGTGGCGGAAAAAGGCCATCAGGAGGTGCAGCCTGATGGCAACCGCTACCTGATCCTGGAAAACGGTTACCGTTACGACGGCAACCCCGGCCAGGCCGACTATCGGGCGATCAAGTACGACACCTACGGTGTGCTGCTGCCCAAGCCTGAGGTCAGCGAGGAAGTCACCGAGCGTGAAGCCATCCCGACCACCGACCTGTTCGGGCATGACGGCCTGCGTGAGCGCGCCGAACTGCAATGGCGCCTGTCGCTGCCGCTGCTGGTATTCATCGTGACCCTGCTGGCCGTGCCGCTGGCCAAGGTCAACCCGCGCCAGGGCCGCTTCCTCAAGTTGCTGCCGGCGATCCTCCTGTACATGGCCTACCTGACGATGCTGATTTCCGTTCGCGGCGCCCTCGAGAAGGGCAAGTTGCCGATCTCCCTGGGCATCTGGTGGGTGCACGCGTTGTTCCTGCTCATCGGCCTGGCGCTGATGTACTGGGAGCCGCTGCGCCTGAAGATGGCCGCGCGCCGTGCGGGGGTGGCCCATGGTTAAGATCGACCGCTATATCGGCCAGAGCGTACTGCTGGCCATCCTGGCCGTGCTGGGGATCATCCTCGGCCTGGCCTCGCTGTTCGCCTTCATCGACGAGATGGGCGATTTGAGCGATACCTATACCCTGCTCGACGCCGGCAGCTACGTGCTGCTCACCGCGCCGCGTCGGCTGTATGACATGCTGCCGATGGCTGCGCTGATCGGCTGCCTGATCGGCCTGGGCAGCCTGGCCAGCAGCAGCGAGCTGACCATCATGCGTGCTGCGGGCGTGTCCATCGGTCGTATCGTCTGGGCAGTGATGAAGCCGATGCTGGTGCTGATGCTGGTCGGTCTGCTGATTGGCGAATACGTCGCACCGGTCACCGAGAACAAGGCCCAGGCCGAGCGCTCGCTGGCGCAGGGCGGTGGTGAGGCGCAAAGCTCCAAGCGCGGCATGTGGCACCGCCAGGGCGAAGAGTTCGTGCACATCAACTCGGTACAGCCCAACGGCTTGCTGCTCGGTGTGACCCGCTACCGTTTCGACGAACAACGCAAGATCGTCGCTTCCAGCTTCGCCCGCCGCGCGCTGTACCAGGATCAGCGCTGGGTGCTGCACGACGTCAGCACCACGTTCTTCCGTGGCGACCACACCGAAGTGGTGCAGGCACCGGAAGAAATCTGGGACGTGTCGGTGACGCCGGAATTGCTCAATACCGTGGTGCTGCCTCCCGAGTCGTTGTCGATCACCGGGTTGTGGGAATACATCCACTACCTGGCCGACCAGGGTTTGAACAACGCCCGTTACTGGCTGGCGTTCTGGACCAAGATCCTGCAACCCGCGGTGACCGCTGCACTGGTACTGATGGCGATTTCCTTCATCTTCGGCCCGCTGCGCTCGGTGACCCTGGGTCAGCGCGTGTTTACCGGCGTGCTGGTGGGCTTCGTGTTCCGCATCGCCCAGGACCTGCTGGGGCCGTCGAGCCAGGTGTTCGGTTTCCCGCCGCTGTTGGCGGTGGTGATTCCGGCCGGGATCTGTGCGCTGGCCGGTGTGTGGTTGTTGCGTCGGGCAGGATGATGAGCCAGGTGTGAATGAGAAAGCCGACCCCAGGGTCGGCTTTTTTGTGGCTCGAAGTTGGCTTTATCGCAGCCCAGGGTCATTTCTTCTGCTTCGGAATCCGCACCAACTGGGTTTCCGAGTAGATGTCATGCCAGCTGCGCTTGCGCTTGTCGATCAACGACCAGATGAACCCCAGCCCCAGGCACAACCACGAAGCAATAGACACCACGAAGCGCAACAGCGCCTGCCACAAACTGATCGCGCTGCCGTCGGCATTCTGTACACGCACGCCCCACACCTGCATGCCCAGGGTCTGGCCGCCGTGGGTCCAGAACTTGGCGAAGAAGCCGAACAGGGCAAACAACAGGACGGTGGACAACAGCGGATCGCCATCGAGCGCGCCGGCGTCGGTCAGCTCACGCATGCGGGCTTCGCCGATGATCGACATCTGCACCAACTTGTAGACACCTGCCGTGACGATCAGCAGGGCGGTGCACAGGAGGAAATCATAGAACATTGCCGCCAGACGGCGCCCCAGGCCTGCGGGCGGGAAATCGCCCTGGGGGGTGAGAGAACGCTTGGACATGCAGGAGGGCTCCGGGTGGAAAGTCCTCATTCTATGAAATTGCAGGCACAAAAAAGCCCCTGCGCGTCAACGCAGGGGCTTTTTCACAGAAATCAGCCTTCTGCTTGTACTTCGTCAGCCTGCATGCCTTTCTGGCCCTGCACTGCAACGAAGGTGACTTTCTGGCCTTCTTTCAGGCTCTTGAAGCCGTTGCCTTGGATGGCGCGGAAGTGAACGAACAGATCCGGACCGCTCTCTGGGGTGATGAAGCCGTAACCTTTCTCGTCATTGAACCACTTGACGGTACCGTTCTGACGCTCAGCCATTTTCTTATTTCCTATGAATCTTTAGATAGTGATTTCAGTTTCTTTCGCATCACACGGCGAAAGAGTACTGGGCTGGGTTGCAGGAAAGTAAGAGACGTCGAACGGGTTGTAGCAAATTGCGGCTACTGGCCCAGGTCACGAACTGTTGCGACCCATGCAAACACAGTGAGAAGACTCTACGCCAACTCCAGCGACAAAAACAAGCCCCGCACGGCGCAGGGATCAAGGCTTTTGCCGATTACCGACAAAATTGTCGGAAACGGCATGGCGCCTGGCCTGGCGCCATGTTCAAAAGTTATTGCGCAGGTTCGTAACCGAATAAGCGCGCTGTTGTGAGATTGCTTTCAACCCCGGTAGTAACGTTGCGCCACGAAAGGCATTTTGCTGACTTTCAGGGCAACTTGTTTGCCGCGCACGACCGCAAACAACGGCGTTTCCAGCGCTGCATGTTCGTTATCGACATACCCCATTGCCACGGGTGCGCCGAGGGTCGGGCCGAAACCACCGCTGCACACCTTGCCGACCGGCATGCCGTGCGCATCGACAATCTCGGCGCCCTCGCGAACCGGCGTGCGTTCCTGTGGCAGCAGGCCCACGCGTTTGCGGCTCACGCCCTGCTGCTGTTGGGCAAATACGCGGGTGGCGCCCGGGAAACCACCGGCCCGTGCTCCCTCGGCGCGACGAACCTTGGAGATCGCCCACAACAGGCTGGCCTCGATCGGCGTAGTCTCGGTGTCCATGTCGTGGCCGTACAGGCACAGGCCGGCTTCCAGGCGCAGCGAGTCGCGGGCACCCAGGCCGATCGGCTGCACCTCAGGCTCGGCCAGCAGGCGTCGAGCCAGGGCTTCGGCAGCAGTGGCCGGTACCGAGATTTCGTAGCCGTCCTCGCCGGTGTAGCCCGAGCGGCTGACGAAGCAGTCCTCGCCCAGCAACTGCAACGGGCGGAACTGCATGAAGGTCATGCCGGCCACTTCCGGCGCCAGGCGCTCCAGCACCTTGACCGCAGCCGGGCCCTGCAAGGCGAGCAGGGCGCGCTCCTCGAACAAGGGCTGGATCTCGCAGTGCTGGCCGATGTGCTTTTGCAGGTGAGCCAGGTCCTGATCCTTGCAGGCGGCATTGACCACCAGGAACAGTGTGTCGTCGCCCAGGTTGGCCACCATCAGGTCGTCGAGGATGCCTCCTTGCTCATTGGTGAACATGGCGTAGCGCTGCATGCCCACCGGCAGGTCGATGATGTCTACTGGCACCAGGCTTTCCAAAGCCTTGGCCGCGTCGCTGCCACGCAGCACGATCTGGCCCATGTGCGACACATCGAACAGACCGGCCTGCTCGCGGGTATGCAGGTGTTCCTTGAGCACACCCAGCGGATACTGCACGGGCATGTCGAAGCCTGCGAACGGCACCATGCGCGCGCCCAGCTCCAGGTGAAGGGCGTGCAGCGGGGTCTTGAGCAACGTATCGGACATCGGTAACTCCTTGGTTTTTGTTCGGGTCAACATTCGATGATGTTGACGGCCAGACCGCCGCGGGCGGTCTCCTTGTACTTGCTTTTCATGTCGGCGCCGGTCTGGCGCATGGTGCGGATGACCTTGTCGAGCGAGACGAAGTGCTGCCCGTCGCCGCGCAGGGCCATGCGCACGGCGTTGATCGCCTTGACCGAGCCCATGGCGTTGCGCTCGATGCAGGGCACCTGGACCAGCCCACCGATCGGGTCGCAGGTCAGGCCCAGGTTGTGTTCCATGCCGATCTCGGCGGCGTTCTCCACCTGTTGCGGGGTGCCGCCCATGACTTCGCAGAGGGCGCCCGCCGCCATCGAGCACGCCACCCCCACTTCGCCCTGGCAGCCGACCTCGGCGCCGGAAATCGAGGCGTTCTCCTTGTAGAGGATGCCGATGGCGGCCGCGGTGAGCAGAAAACGCACCACGCCGTCTTCGCTGGCGCCGGGAACGAAACGCATGTAGTAGTGCAGCACCGCCGGGACGATACCCGCCGCGCCGTTGGTCGGTGCGGTGACGACGCGTCCGCCATAGGCGTTTTCCTCGTTGACCGCCAGGGCGTAGAGGTTGACCCAATCGAGTACCGACAGCGCATCGCGCAGGCTGGCTTCCGGGTGTCGGCTGAGCTGGCGGTGCAAGGCAGGGGCGCGGCGCTTGACCTTGAGGCCGCCCGGCAGGATGCCCTCATGGCGACAGCCCGCTTCGACGCAATCCTGCATGACCTGCCAGATGCGCAGCAGGCCGGCTCGGGTTTCCTGTTCGGGGCGCCAGGCGGCTTCGTTGGCGAGCATCACCTGGCTGAACGACAGGTGCTGCTCGACGCAATGGCCAAGCAGTTGCCTGGCCGTCGTGAAAGGGTAGGGCAGGGCGGTGTTGTCTTCGACGATGCGGTCCTGGCCGGCTGCGTCCTGGTCGACGACGAAGCCGCCGCCCACCGAGTAGTACTCGCGGCTGCGGATCTGCAGCCCGGCAGCATCGAAGGCACGGAAGATCATGCCATTGGGGTGGTAGTCCAGTGGCTTGCGGATCATCGCCAGGTGCTGTTTCTCGACGAAGTCGATCCTGTGTTCGCCAAGCAGGTGCAGGTGGCCGCTGGCGCGGATTGCCTGCAGGCGTTCGGGGATGGATTCGGTGTCGACGGTGTCGGGGTGTTCCCCCTCGAGCCCCAGGAGCACAGCCTTGTCGCTGCCGTGACCCTTGCCGGTCGCACCGAGCGAGCCGTAGAGCTCGGCCTTGACGCTGGCCGTGCTGGCCAGCAGGCCATCGCGCCGCAGGCCCTCGGCGAAGCGCGCGGCGGCGCGCATCGGGCCGACCGTGTGCGAACTGGAGGGGCCGATGCCGATCTTGAACAGGTCGAAGACGCTCAAAGACATGATGACCTCCTGCCAGGTGGGTTGGGCAGATGCTGAACCCTGTGGGAGCGGGCTTGCCCGCGAATGCGTCGGTATGGCCAACATCGCATTCGCGGGCAAGCCCGCTCCCACAGAGGAACACACCTCTATCAGAGGGCGGGCCGAGGACTATCAGACGTCCTGATAGCTCTCGATCGACGGGCAGGCGCAGACCAGGTTGCGGTCGCCGTACACGTTGTCGACCCGACCGACCGGTGGCCAGTACTTGCTTTCGACCAGGCTCGGCAGCGGATAAACCGCCTGCTCGCGGCTGTAGCCGTGCGACCATTCGCCGACCAGTTCCGCCGCGGTGTGCGGGGCGTTCTTGAGCGGGTTGTCGTCCTTGTCCAGGCTGCCGTTCTCCACGGCGCGAATCTCTTCGCGGATCTGGATCATCGCATCGCAGAAACGGTCCAGTTCTTCCTTGGACTCGCTTTCGGTCGGTTCGATCATCAGCGTGCCCGCCACCGGGAACGACATGGTCGGAGCATGGAAGCCGAAGTCGATCAAACGCTTGGCCACGTCATCGACGCTGATGCCGCTGGTGTCCTTGAGCGGACGCAGGTCGAGGATGCATTCGTGGGCGACCAGGCCGTTGCCACCGGTGTACAGCACAGGATAGTGCTCTTCCAGGCGACGGGCGATGTAGTTGGCGTTGAGGATCGCCATCTGCGACGCACGCTTGAGGCCTGCGCCACCCATCATGCGAATGTACATCCAGGTGATCGGCAGGATGCTGGCGCTGCCGAACGGCGCAGCGCAGACCGCACCGGCAGTGTTTTCCAGCGCGGCATGGCCGGGCAGGAACGGCGCCAGGTGCGACTTGACGCCGATCGGGCCGACGCCCGGGCCGCCACCGCCGTGGGGGATGCAGAAGGTCTTGTGCAGGTTGAGGTGCGACACGTCGCCACCGAACTTGCCCGGAGCGCACAGGCCGACCATGGCGTTCATGTTGGCGCCATCGATGTACACCTGGCCGCCGTTGTCGTGAATGATCGCGCAGATCTCGCCGATCGCTTCCTCGAACACGCCGTGGGTCGAGGGGTAGGTGATCATGATCGCGGCCAGGCGCTCGCGGTGTTCGAGGGCCTTGGCGCGCAGGTCGTCGATGTCGACGTTGCCCCGGGCGTCGCAGGCGGTGACCACCACGCGCATGCCGGCCATGTGTGCGGTGGCCGGGTTGGTACCGTGTGCCGACGACGGGATCAGGCAGATGTCGCGGTGGCTTTCGCCGCGGCTGCGGTGGTAGGCGCGGATCGCCAGCAGGCCTGCGTACTCGCCCTGGGAACCGGCGTTGGGCTGCAGCGACACGGCATCGTAGCCGGTGGCGGCGCAGAGCATGGCTTCCAGTTCGGTGGTCATCTGCAGGTAGCCCTGGCTCTGCTCGGCCGGGGCGAAGGGGTGCAGGTTGCCGAACTCGGCCCAGGTGACCGGAATCATTTCGCTGGCAGCATTGAGCTTCATGGTGCACGAGCCCAGCGGGATCATGCTGCGATCCAGCGCCAAGTCCTTGTCGGCCAGGCGGCGCAGGTAGCGCATCAGTTCGGTTTCGCTGTGGTAGCGGTTGAACACCGGGTGCTCGAGGATCGCCGATTGGCGCACCAGTGCAGCTGGCAGGCGCGGGCTGTGGTTGGCTGCGAGGGTAGCGAAGTCCGGCAGCGCCTGGCCATTGGCGAATAATGCCCAGAGTGCCTCGACATCTGCCTGGGTGCTGGTTTCGTCCAGCGACAGCCCCAAGTGCGCGGTGTCGACCTGGCGCAGGTTCAAGCCCTTGGCGCGCGCTTGCTCGTGCAGGTTGGCGGTGGCGGCACCGGTGGCCAGGGTCACGGTGTCGAAGAATTCACCGGTGACGACCTTGGCGCCGAGCTTGGCCAGACCCACAGCGAGGATCGCGGTGAGGGCGTGGGTACGTTCAGCGATGCGCTTGAGGCCGGCCGGGCCGTGGTAGACGGCGTACATACTGGCGATGTTGGCCAGCAGGACCTGTGCGGTGCAGATGTTGCTGGTGGCCTTTTCGCGGCGGATGTGTTGCTCGCGGGTTTGCATGGCTAGGCGCAGTGCGGTCTTGCCGAAGCGGTCGATCGAAACGCCGACCAGGCGGCCCGGCATGTCACGCTTGAACGCATCCCGGGTGGCGAAGTAGGCCGCGTGCGGGCCGCCGAAGCCCAGCGGTACGCCGAAGCGCTGGGCACTGCCGATGGCCACGTCGGCGTCGAATTCGCCCGGAGGGGTCAGCAGGGTCAGGGCCAGCAGGTCGGCGGCCACGGCCACCAGGGCACCGGCGCCGTGCAGGCGCTGTACCAGCTCGCGGTAGTCGAACACATCACCGTTGCTTGCCGGGTATTGCAGCAGGGCACCGAAGAAGGCGCTGACATCGCCCAGCTCACGCTCGTCACCGACCACGACCTCGATGCCCAGCGGCTCGGCACGGGTACGCAGCACGTCGAGGGTTTGCGGGTGGCAATGCACGGAGGCGAAGAAGGCATGGCTGCCCTTGTTCTTCGACAGGCGTTTGCAGAAGGTCATGGCCTCGGCAGCGGCGGTGGCTTCGTCGAGCAGCGAGGCGTTGGCGATCGGCAGGCCGGTGAGGTCGCTGATCAGGGTCTGGAAGTTCAGCAGCGCTTCCAGGCGACCCTGGGAGATTTCCGGCTGGTAAGGGGTGTAGGCGGTGTACCAGGCCGGGTTTTCCAGGAGGTTGCGCAGGATCGGCGCTGGGGTGTGGGTGTTGTAGTAGCCCTGGCCGATGAAGCTCTTGAACAGTTGGTTCTTGCCGGCGATCGTCTTGAGGGCGGCGAGGGCATCGGCCTCGCTCTGGCCGTCGGCGTCACCGAGCACGCTGGTGCCCTTGATGCTGTCGGGAATGACGGCGGCGGTCATGGCGTCGAGAGAGTCGAAGCCCAGGGTGGTCAGCATGGCCTGTTCGTCGGCGCTGCGTGGGCCGATGTGACGGGCGATGAATTCGTTGGCGGTGCCGAGGTTGATGGTCATGGTCGTGGTCCTCAGGCGTCGTCGTTGGCTTTGAGCAGGCGGTCGTAGGCATCCTGGTCGAGCAGGGCGGTCACCTCGCTCATGTCTGCAGGAACGAAGCGGAAGAACCAGCCTTCGCCCAGCGGGTCTTCGTTGACCTGCTCGGGGTTGTCGTTGAGACCTTCGTTGACCGCGACCACTTCACCGGTCAGCGGCATGTACACGCCGCTGGCAGCCTTGACCGACTCGACGGTGGAGGCTTCGGCGCCTTTTTCATACTGCTGCAGGTCCGGCAGTTGCACGAAGACCACATCGCCAAGGGCGTTCTGGGCATAGGCGGTGATACCTACGGTGACGCTGCCGTCAGCTTCGACGCGCAGCCATTCGTGATCTTCGGTGAAACGCAACTCGCTCATGGGAAATCCTCGGGAAGCAGGGCGTTGGGCGCGGTGGGTCCGCGCTCTTGGGTGGATTTCCCTAAGCAATAATGCGGCCATGAGAATAAATTTCTTATAAATCAGCTACTTAACTGATTTTTACAGACGGACCAATCCTACTATGTAATGAAATCGATACAGCGTAGGGTGTAAACGAAAGCGTCGAGGGATCAAACCCTTGGATAACTGCACCCAAGTCGGCTTGTATCGAAATCATTACGATGTAATGATTTCGATACGTTTAGGTGCAGGTGTACCTTGTGTTAGTCAAACCTTGGCTGGAATCCCGTATTTGCGAAGCCGCTGCGCAATCGCGGTATGCGATGTCTGCAGCCTTCCCGCCAGCTGTCGAGTCGAAGGGTAGCTCGCATACAGGCGCTGCAGCAGCTCGCGCTCGAAGTCGCCCACCGCCTGCTCCAGGCTGCTCACCTCGCCATCCTGGCCACGCGCCACCGAGGTACCGGCAATATCCAGGTCACCGATATCCACCAGATTGCTCTCGCAGATTGCCGCCGCGCGGAAGATCACGTTCTGCAACTGGCGCACGTTGCCTGGCCAGGGGTTGGCCAGCAGTGCCGGATGGGTGGCTGGTGTCAGGCGGCACGGAGGGCGCTGGATCTGCGTGCAGGCCTGCTGCATGAAGAAGTGCGCCAGCGACAGGATGTCCTGGCCGCGTTCGCGCAGCGGCGGGACCTGCAGGTTGAGCACGTTCAGGCGGTAGAACAAGTCTTCGCGGAAGGTGCCTTCGGCGACCATGCGTTCGAGATCGCGGTGGGTCGCGCTGATGATACGCACGTCCACCTTCACCTCACGGTCGCCACCGACCCGGCGAAAGCTGCCGTCGCTGAGAAAGCGCAGCAGCTTGGCCTGCAGGTAGGGCGACATCTCGCCGATCTCGTCGAGAAACACCGTGCCCTGGTTGGCCAGCTCCATCAGCCCTGGCTTGCCGCCACGTTGTGCGCCGGTGAAGGCGCCCGGGGCATAGCCGAACAGTTCGCTCTCGGCCAGGCTTTCGGGTAGCGCGGCGCAGTTCAGTGCGAGGAAAGGTGCTGCGTGACGACTGCTGATGGTGTGGCAGGCGCGGGCTACCAGCTCCTTGCCAGTGCCGGTCTCGCCGTGCACCAGCAAGGGCGCATCGAGTGTGGCGACGCGCAGGGCGCGGGCCTTGAGGGTGCGGATCGCCGGGGAGTCGCCGAGCAGGGCATCGAAGCCTTCGGCGTGATCATGGTGCAGCGCCGAGAGACGTTCGCCCATGCGATTGGGCGGATACAGGGTGAGCAGGCCGCCGGCATTGGTGATCGGCGTTGCATCCAGCAGCAGGCTCTGGCCATTGAGCTGCATCTCGCGCATCGGCAAGTGGAAGTTGTTGTCGAGCAAGGCCTGGAGCAGCCCGCTGTCGCCAAACAGCTCGCCCACTGAGCGACCGGCCGATTCGCGTCCGCACAGGGCGATCAGCGCCGGGTTGGCCAGCAGCACCTTGCCAGCGCTGTCCACCGCCAGCACCGGGTCGCTCATGGCCGCGAGCAGGGCGTCGAGTTGCAGGTGTCGGCGCTGGCCGGGGAGGATATCGACCACTTCCACCGACTGCACGCCGCGCACCTCGAACAGCGCATCGTGCAACTCTTCGAGCACGGCGGGGCTGAGCGTGGGAGCGTCGATGTAGACGTTCGGTGGCACCATTTCCACGGCATCGAGGTTGAGGTTGCGGGCACCGAGCAGGGCCAGGACTTCCTGGGTGATGCCGACGCGGTCGATGAAGCTGACGTGGATGCGCATGGGGGCAACGGGCGTGGGGGAAAGGGCGCCAGTATGCCATTGGCGAGGGGGAAGGCCCAATCACGGGACAAGTCGGGGCGCCGAACCGCCGCTTGCACAGGTATTCCAGCGTTCCTGTGCGAGCGGGCCTGCCCGGCGATGGCGGTATCAGGTATTACCCAGGTGTTCAGGCTTGATCGGATCCCCGGACTTCACATCCAGCTTCTGGCGGATGTCCTCGAACATATAGTCGTAGAGCTTGTGCGGCGAGCCCAGGTTTTCGAATTTCTTCGGCGCCGGCAGGTACGACTGGGCCTTGCGGCTCAACTGCATGAGGAAGCTCGGCAGTACCTGGTCCTTGGCCAGGAAGAACTTCTCGTCGACAGACTTGCCTTCGATGCTGCCATGCATGCGGAACTGGATACCGCGGCCTTCCGTGGGATCCTGGGTGGCTTCGTACTCGATGTTGAGGTCGTAGCTGTGGTCATTCTTGTTCAGCGCCGTGCGCTCGATATGAACATGACCAGGATGGTACTGGGCCATGATGGCGTCCTCCGGAAGGTTGAAAATGGCCGGCGCCGTGCACCGGCCAACTGCACTCAACGGTAGCTGATACCTGGCTTGGCGGTCGACACCCGCGTACCGGCAGTGCCCTTGACGATCTCTTCGATGTTTTCCAGCGAGCTGATCACCGCGACCTTGCCCGTGTTGCGGGCGAAATCGCAGGCGGCCTGCACCTTCGGCCCCATCGAGCCCGCTGCGAAGCCGAGTTTTTCCAGCTCGTCAGGATGCGCCTGGGCAATGGCTTTTTGCGTCGGCTTGCCGAAATCGATGTAGGCGGCATCGACATCGGTGGCGATGATCAGCAGGTCGGCGTCCAGTTGCTCGGCCAGCAGCGCCGAGCACAGGTCCTTGTCGATCACCGCCTCGATGCCTTTGAGCTTGCGGTTTTCGTCGTACATCGTGGGGATGCCGCCGCCGCCGGCGCAGATGACGATGCTGCTTTTTTCCAGCAGCCACTTGATCGGGCGGATCTCGAAGATGCGCTTGGGTTTGGGGCTGGCCACCACGCGGCGGTACTTGTCGCCGTCGGCCTTGACCACCCAGCCTTTCTCCTTGGCCAGGCGCTCGGCCTCGTCCTTGGCGTAGACCGGGCCGATGAACTTGGTCGGATCCTTGAAGGCCGGGTCGTTGGCGTCGACCTCGACTTGCGTCAGCAGGGTGGCGAAGGGCACCTCGAAGTCGAGCAGGTTGCCCAGCTCCTGTTCGATCATGTACCCGATCATGCCTTCGGTCTCGGCACCGAGCACGTCCAGCGGGTAGGCTTCGTCGGGCTTGTAGGCCTGGCCCTGGAGCGACAGCAAGCCGACCTGCGGGCCATTGCCGTGGGCTATGACCAGTTCGTTGCCGGGGTGGATCTTGGCGATCTGCTCGGTGGCAGTGCGGATATTGGTGCGCTGGTTGTCGGCAGTCATTGGCTCGCCGCGGCGCAGGAGGGCGTTGCCGCCCAGTGCAACAACGATACGCATGGGGAAATGTCCTTCAGAAAATGTTCAAGGGTCGGGCAAGGCCTGTGGGAGCGGGTTTACCCGCGAAGCCAGCGACGCGGTGCATGGCACCGGTTATGCCGGTGTTCGCGGGTAAACCCGCTCCCACAAAAGCCCGCCCCTGCAGGGGTTGCCGTCAGAGATCAGCCAGGGTCGATACCAGGATCGCCTTGATCGTGTGCATGCGGTTCTCCGCTTGCTCGAAGGCGATGCACGCTGGTGACTCGAACACGTCATCGGTCACTTCGATGCCGTTGGCCAGGTGCGGGTATTTCTCGGCGATCTGCTTGCCGACCTTGGTCTCGGAGTTGTGGAACGCCGGCAGGCAGTGCATGAACTTGCTGCGCGGGTTACCGGTGGCTTTCATCAGTTCCTTGTTCACCTGATAGGGCAGCAGTTGTTCGATGCGCTCGCCCCAGGCATCCACAGGTTCTCCCATCGACACCCAGACGTCGGTATGGACGAAATCGACGCCCTTGACCGCCGCCTTCGGGTCTTCGGTGAGGGTGATGCGCGCGCCGCTTTCCTCGGCGTACTGCTTGCAGCGCTGCACCAGGTCGTCATGCGGCCACAGCGCCTTGGGCGCGGCGATGCGCACGTCCATGCCGAGCTTGGCACCGATCAGCAGCAGCGAGTTGCCCATGTTGTTGCGCGCATCGCCCAGGTAGGCGTAGCTGATGTCGTGCAGCGGCTTGTCGCTGTGTTCGCGCATGGTCAGCACGTCGGCGATCATCTGGGTTGGGTGGTATTCGTCGGTCAGGCCGTTGAACACCGGCACGCCGGCGAACTTGGCCAGTTCTTCGACGATCTCCTGCTTGAAGCCGCGGTACTCGATGGCGTCGTACATGCGCCCGAGCACGCGGGCGGTGTCCTTCATGCTCTCCTTGTGGCCGATCTGCGAGGAGTTGGGGTCGATGTAGGTGACGTTGGCGCCCTGGTCGTAGGCGGCGACTTCGAAGGCGCAGCGGGTGCGGGTCGAGGTCTTCTCGAAGATCAGCGCAATGTTGTTGCCCTTCAGGTGCTGCTGCTCGGTGCCGGTGTACTTGGCGCGCTTGAGATCGCGGGAGAGGTCCAGCAGGTAGCGCAGCTCACGGGTGGTGTGGTGCTCGAGGCTGAGCAGGTTGCGGTTGTGGATGTTGAACGCCATGACAGTGTCTCCTTGAATGCGGTGAGTGCCCGGCCCGCGCCTCGTAAGCGTGGGCCGGATTGAGGGCGTTAGTAGTCGATAGGGTCGCGCACGATCGGGCAGGTCATGCAGTGGCCGCCGCCGCGGCCTCGGCCCAGTTCACCGGCGCTGATGGTGATGACCTCGATCCCGGCCTTGCGCAGCAATGTGTTGGTGTAGGTGTTGCGGTCGTAGCCGATGACCACGCCTGGCTCCAGGGCCACCACGTTGTTGCCGTCATCCCATTGCTCGCGTTCGGCGGCGAAGCTGTTGCCGCCGGTCTCGACCACGCGCAGCTTCACCCCGAGCTGCTCGCCGACCACCTCGATGAACGACTTGTTTTCACGGCGCACATCCATGCCGTAGGGCTTGCTTTCGTCGGGACGGATGATGAACGGCACGATCTCGCGCACCACTTCCGGGAAGACCGTGACCAGGTCGCGGTCGCAGAAGCTGAACACGGTGTCCAGGTGCATCGCGGCACGCGACTTGGGCAGGCCGGCGACGATGACCTTTTCCACTGCGCCCTTGGCGAACAGGTTCTGCGCCAGTTGGCCGATGGCCTGGCGCGAGGTGCGCTCGCCCATGCCGATGAGCACGATGCCCTTGCCGATCGGCATGACGTCGCCGCCTTCCAGGGTGGCGCTGCCGTGCTCCTTGTCAGGGTCGCCGTACCAGACCTGGAAGTCGGCGCCGGTGAATTCCTTGTGGAACTTGTACACGGCAGTGGTCAGCAAGGTTTCCTGGCGTCGTGCCGGCCAGTACATCGGGTTCAGCGTGACGCCGCCGTAGATCCAGCAGGTGGTGTCGCGGGTGAACTGGGTGTTGGGCAGGGGTGGCAGGATGAAGCTGGAGTGGCCGAGGTAGTCGTTGTACATCTTCACCACATCGGCGCCTTCGCTCTGCGGCAGGTCCTGGCCGGCCACGCCGCCTATCAGGAACTCGGCCAGGTGGCGCGGATCGAGGCCTTCGAGCCAGCTGCGCACTTCATTGGTCAGGCCAACGCCGACGGTATTGGGGGTGATCTTGCGATCGAGAATCCACGCCAGGGCCTCCTTGTTCTGCACGATGTCGGTCAGCAGGTTGTGCATTTCCAGCACATCGACGCCGCGCTCGCGCATCTTGGTGACGAAGTCGAAATGGTCACGCTTGGCCTGGTCGACCCAGATCACGTCGTCGAAGAGCAGTTCATCGCAGTTGCTGGGGGTCAGTCGCTTGTGCGCCAGTCCCGGGGCGCAGACCATCACCTTGCGTAGCTTGCCGGCTTCGGAATGCACGCCGTATTTCTGTTTTTCCGTGGACATGATGATTCCTCCAATCATACGAAGACGTGGTCAAAGGGTCAGGAAGCCGTCGTACAGCCCGTAGGCCGCCACCAGGGCGCCGACGATCACCGCGGCGAAGATCAGTTTTTCCACGTTGGTGAAAATCGGTTGGCCGACCTCGCGCTTGGCCTTGGCGAACAGGATCGCGCCAGGGGCGTAGAGCAGGGCCGACAGCAGCAGGTACTTCACGCCTCCGGCATACAGCAGCCAGATCGCGTACAACAGGGCGATACCGCCGATGATCAGGTCCTTCTTGCGTTCGGCGAGGGCCTGTTCGTAGGTTTCGCTGCGCACCGCCAGCAGTACCGCGTAGGCCGCCGACCACAGGTAGGGCACCAGGATCATCGAGGTGGCGAGGTAGATCAGCGACAGGTAGGTGCTGTTGGAGAACAGGGTGATGACCAGGAAGATCTGCACCATGGCATTGGTCAGCCACAGGGCGTTGGCCGGGACCTGGTTGGCGTTCTCGCGGCGCAGGAACTCGGGCATGGTATGGTCCTTGGCGGCGGCGAACATGATCTCCGCGCACAGCAGCACCCACGACAGCAGTGCCCCCAGCAGCGAGATGATCAGGCCGACGCTGATCAGCACCGCACCCCAGTGACCGACCACATGCTCCAGCACCGCGGCCATCGACGGGTTCTGCAGCTTGGCCAGCTCCGGCTGGGTCATCACGCCCATCGACAGCACGTTGACCAGCACCAGGAACAGCAGCACGGTGATGAAACCGATGACCGTGGCCTTGCCCACGTCGGAGCGTTTTTCCGCCCGCGAGGAGAAGATGCTTGCGCCCTCGATGCCGATGAACACCCACACGGTGACCAGCATCATGTTGCGCACCTGATCCATTACGCTGCCGAGGTCGGGCGAGCCCAGGCCCCAGATGTCGGCGGTGAACACATCGAGCTTGAAGGCGAACAGGCAGATCAGCGCGAACAGCGCCAGTGGCACGACTTTGGCCACGGTGGTGACCAGGTTGATGAACGCCGCCTCCTTGATGCCGCGCAGGACCAGGAAGTGCACACCCCACAGTAGCAAAGATGCGCCGATCACTGCCGCCGGGGTATTGCCTTCACCGAAGACCGGGAAGAAGTACCCCAGGGTGCTGAACAGCAGGACGAAGTAGCCGACGTTGCCCAGCCAGGCACTGATCCAGTAGCCCCAGGCTGACGAGAAGCCCATGTAGTCGCCAAAGCCGGCCTTGGCATAGGCGTACACGCCACCATCGAGGTCGGGTTTGCGGTTGGCCAGGGTCTGGAACACGAAGGCCAGGGTGAGCATGCCGACGGCGGTGATGGCCCAGCCGATCAGCACGGCACCGACGCCTGCGCTGGCGGCCATGTTTTGCGGCAGGGAGAAGATCCCGCCACCAATCATCGAGCCGACGACAAGTGCAACTAATGCGCCGAGTTTAAGTTTTCCGG
>NZ_BCBT01000084.1:0-18810 GCF_001320965.1 Pseudomonas sp. NBRC 111143
CGGCGGTGTAAATCCAGTTTTTCGTTGCATCTGTTTGGTCTTTGACGAGCACCCTATCTCCCGCCGCCAACTGCACCCCGTCAATCTGCTGGAGTCCGATCAACTCGATAGCTACCGTGGTGGCAACGCGTACCGATTGCTTGACGTCGTGCATGTTGATCCGCTCGATAACACGTGTGTCAACGTATTCGCGGGTTGCGAGCACTACAGACGGGTCGATCTTCAGCTCAACATTCGAAGAGCTGCTGATCAGGAGATTCATCCGGACCACTTGCGTGCGGCCAGACCCTTGATTCAGCAGTGGTTTATAAGTCGGCGGACAATTCGCGACTGCCACCATGTCCCCGTCGGCGTCGTACAGTGCGATTTCCCTGATCCATTTGCCGCCGACCTCGGCGGGGATTACCTGCTCAGCCACGATGATGGCGTTGTTCTTTTCGTCCACCTTGAGCTGGTTCAGTGGCGCGCGGCGCCACTCATTGATCAGGCGTGTCTGGGTTGCGTTAGGGGTCGGTTCAATACCGTTGGCATCGCCGACCCCGAGCTGGGTGATTTTCCAAGGGATGCCCAGCGCATCCGCGTTTGCCTGTTTCGCCGCTCCCACGTTGGTGAGGATGGCGTAGAACTGCGTGTTCTGGTCAGCCATGTGCAATGTCCATTGTGTCTATCGTGTGATCGCGACCGCCACGACCAATCGATCCGGTGATATCGATAGCGCGTGGTGCAGGGGGGAAAATGTCCAGTTCGTCACCGTCGTAGAAGCCGCTGCTGATGTAGATCGAGCCGCTTGTTTCGAGGCTGATTGCGAGTCCCGTCAGGTGTCGGGTGAGTGGCTTGGCGTCATCAATCAGTCGAGTCAGCTCTTGGTAGGTCTCGTCGCTGATGCCCTCGTCGTTGACCCCGACTTTGATTGCGAAGGTGCCGGGCACGCCATTCGGCTCGGTTTGAAACCATTCCACGACCTCGATCAGGTAGCCCAACGGTTCGACCACGCGACGCAAGGCGCCGATGGTGCCTTTGCGAGAGTGCACGAAGTACGATGAGCGGATCGCCCGACGCTTGACGGCCTCCGACCAGTCGCTGTCCCAGCGGTCGATGGAGAACGCCCAGGCCAGGAAGGGCAACAGCGCAATGGGGCAGCGCTCAGGATTGATCAGATCGCGCATGGGTACAGGTACCCGCTCGATCTGGGCCATTGCCTCGGCCGCCTGACGCTCAAGCGGCGTCGAGTTACCGGGTAGCAGCCTCATGGCTCGTTACTCTGGTCAACTGCGACTGCAGTGCAGTAAGGCGCCTGGCTAAGGGTGGCGTTGATATCCGACCAGCCTTCAAGCTCGACTTTGCGGACACCTTCGACATGCAACGCCGCATGGATGGCGGATTCAGATATCTGCATGCCCAGACGGCGCCGTTGGTGGACGAAAGCCAGCAGCTTTTGCTCAGCGGCGTCGAGGATGGGCTCAGCTTCAGGGCCGAGTGTTTTCAGGAACAGTTTCGCCTTGACCTGGTACGGGATGATTTCAGCACCTTGGACGATCAAGCGGTCAGCCACGGGGCGACGATCCTCGTCGTTCAGGTAGCTACGCACCGTGGCGAGCAGGGCTTCGCTGGCAGTACCGTCCCCTTGTGCGGCCTGCACGGTGACGACTGCCACAGCCGGTGACGGGCTGTCCGCCGTCGCGTCCGCGACCCTGCCGTCAGCGGCGCGGGCGTGGAAGATGTAGGCATTACGCGGCCCGGCGGTGCTCAGGCCCTCGAAAGCCATCTGCGCACGCTCCCGCAGCGCCTCGTCGCTCTCCAGCACCTGCGGAATGGGCGGCACGGCCTGTGGCTGGGCAGTCTGGATGACCAGGCGCTTGACGTTGAAGTTGCCGGCGACCTGGTCCAGGTCGTTGCCGCCGGCCGAGCTGAGCATCACGGCGAGCGAAGCCTCGTTGACCCGCTGCCGCAGGATCATTTCCCGGTAGGCGTTCTCCTGCAGCAGCTTGGTGATCGGTTCCGACTCCAGCTCCAGGCGCGCGGCGATCTCGGCCTGTTCATCTGCTGGCCAGAGGCTGACGGTATAAGCCTTGCGCTCGGCGAGGATCTGCTCGAAGTCGATTTGCTCCACCACCTTTGGGGCAGGGAGCTGGCTGAGGTCAATAGGCAGGAAGGTATTCATGCACTGCCCCCCAGCTGCAGTGGTGTGCGGATGTTGAAGGGTTCGTTGGTGTCGACCAGGACGCCGGTCAGGCTCAGTTCAGCGCGGCCGCTGAGGTCGCCGACCACCAGCTCGACCTGCGCCAGGCTAATCCGCGGCTCCCAGCGCATCAGCGCCATGGCGGTCGCGGCGTAGAGGCGTAGACGGGTAGCGGGGTTAAGCGGCTGGTCAACCAGTTCGGGCAGCAGACTGCCGTACTCGCGGCGCTCCACGCGGGTGCCCTGGCGGGTGGTGAGGATGTCTTCGATGGACTGGGCGATGTGTTCCAGCTTGCCCAGGGAAGCCCCCGTGCGCCGGTTCATTGTGGTACCCCCGTTTGGCCAGGGCCTGACATAACGCCGCCGTGAACGTGCTTGACCAGGCTGATGCCGGCCGCAACGACGTCGATGGACACCGTGACTTTGCCAGTGATGTTCTGGTTGCCGGTCTGGGTGTAGTCGCCTTCATGGGTGATCGGGCCGACGATATGAATGCCGCCCGTGCTGGTCAGGTGTGTGGTACCTCCCTCGGGCAGCACAGCGCTGAGGTGGTGTGCAATGCTGTCGTACTCGATCACGGCGCCATCGCGGTAAGTCCGGCGGTGCAGCCCTGGACGGTCGCCGTTCGCGGGAATGGAGTCGCTGAACAGACCGGTGAAAACGACGCCGTTGCCCATCTGCCCGCTTGGAGAGAGCAGCAGAACCTGTTCATTCACGGTGGGCGGGTCCCATTCCTGGTCTGCACCAGCACGCCAGGCCATCCACGGCAGCCAGGTCGTCAGGTTGCCTCCGGTACGGACCTTCACACGAGGCGGCTTGTGCTGCACCTCGGCGATGGTGCCAAAGCGGATCAGGTTTTCCAGCAGGCGGTTCAGGTCGGCGATGTTCATGCCGGCGATGGTCGCGCCACGCGCGCGTGAGTGCATTCGCGTGGGCTTGTAGGAGCGAGGATTACAGGGTTAGGTGAGCCAGCAAGGTATCCCTGAGCTGTTCGATTTCGGCGTCGGTGAACCCTAGCAGCTCCCGCTGCTCGTATTGGACAACCGCACCTCCGCGGGCTACACGGTCTTTCAGGCCTCTCTGGTGGATATTGGCTATCCTGGCGATCCGGCCAGCAAACCCTACCGAGGCACCCTTGGCATCACCCTGGGCTTTCAGGTAGGTGGCGGTGCGCATCTTCTGGAACATCTTCAGCTTGCGCCGCACGCGGCCCTTCTTGCCCCTGAGTTGCCGCGACTTGCGCGGGGCATATGGGGTGCCGTCTGGGTTGCGCTGAGCGATGACGCGCTGTTGCTGGCTTCTGCGCAGGTCCTTGGCAACGGTTCGCGCCAGCTTGGTTCTGGCGGTTGGCTCAAGCCGCTGCAGGAGCGGGCTGACCCACTGTTCAAGGGCGTCCAGGTCAGACATGAGGTTTGACCTTCGGATGAGGCATAGCCAATGCCATGCCATCCGGCGCCACAGGCGGTTGCCAGGACGCGAGCGGCTCTCCGCCGGCATAGAGGATCATCTCACCGAGGCCTTCGTATGGTTCGTACTGCGGCTCGCCGGGGTGGGTCACGTCGAAGCCACCACCGTCCATACGCTTCACCACTACCCGCTCCGTTAGCGGCAAGGTCAGGCTGAGGTCGACTTTGCTCCTGTCCAGTAGATCGGCTTCGAAGGTAAGCCCATCGGCAGATTTGTCGAGGTTGACCAGCAGCTCGGACTGGTTGATCCGCAGCCACCCCAGAATCGGCAGCATCACGCTGTCGGGGTGGCCTGCGAAATCGGTCAGGATGATCTGCAGGCTGTAGGCGTACTCGAACGACAAACTGGCGGCCGCGGTGCAACGGACCTTGCCGCTGTCGATGAACATCAGCAGCCGCTCAGGGTTGCGAGCGAGGCCGGGGACGGCGGCGAGCAGGTGTTCGCGCAGGCTATCGGGTTTGTTCATGGGTCACCTGGTGCTGATAGACACGGTCGACCTGGGCGGCGCACTCGGCCCAGGCCAGTTCGGTGCGCTCCTGGTCAGTGAGCAACTGGCCGTTGCGCGTCGGTGCCGTCGCCGGCAGCTGGCACGGGACGACTACCGGACAGCCACTGACGATAAGCGTCGGCGCCGGTGAGGGCGGGGCGCTCGCGCAGCCGGCGAGCAGCGTCAGGCAGAGGCTGGTCAGACCATTCGCGAAGTTGCTGTTTTTCATGCTTGAGGGCCTCGATCATGCGCTCGCGCTGGGCCAGGCCCTGGCGCAGCTCGCCTTGCAGGGCAAGCAGCTTGGCCTGGCTGGCACGCTCGTTCGCCAGTTCGGATTTCAGTTGGTTGGCCGTCGCCAGATTCTGGTCGCGGTCTTGCTGCGTGCGTTCGAGCTGGTCTGCCAGCCGCTTGCCGGCATCCTTGGCGGTGGTCACCTGGTGCTGCTGGTCCCAACCCCACAGCGCGGCGGCGCCGGCCGCCAGTAGGGCGAGAGCAAGCAAGCCGCTACGCAGATCCATCAGGCTACCGCCAGCGCGCGATCCTGGTGCCGCTCGAAGGCGCGCTCCAGCTTCACGTCGTACAAGTTGCGCTTGTAGTCGGCGCCGTTGTACAGCTCGGCGACCTTGGCCCATCTCAGGGCCTTCAGGGCCTTGTGCAGGGTGGGGTCGGTCTCGATGAAGCGGACGAAGGCCTCCAGGTGTTCGGGCTCGCTGCGCGCCATGTGATCAACGAAGTCCTGCACGTTGGCATAGCCCAGCCGCTCCCAGTGAAACCCCATGATCTGGAAGGCGCCCCAGCTGGCCGACTCCAGAGCGGCAGTGTCATCGAGCTGGCGGGCCTGGGCCAGGCGCTGATGCTCGGCGGTACCGCCGATGTATCCGCCGGGCTTCGGGTTGACCAGGGCAGGGTTCAGACGCGCGAGTTCGACGGCGCGAGGCCCCTTCAGGCGCTTGTACATGACATGGCGCTCGAACAGGATCACCGGCTTGCCGTTGTCCAGGAATCCGCGCCCCTTCGACTCGACCTCGTTTAGCGCGTAGATGGCCGCCACCGGTACGCCCAGGCGTTCGGAGGCCTTCACCAGGTCGGCGTGCTTCAGCAGTTTCTGGGTGTCGGCGCCCAGCAGGCTGGCCAGCGTCTTGGGACCCGCCACGCCGTCGGAGACCAGGCCCGTCTTGAGCTGGTAGGTGCGGACGGCGGCCTCGGTGGCGTCACCGTAGATCCCGTCGGCCGACAGCTTGGCGCCGTGGTAGTTGAGCTTGCGTTGCAGGTCGCGGACCGCCTGGGAGCGGTCGCCGTGGCGAAGGGTCATAGGGTCCTCTCCTTACGGGTGAAGGTTTTCTTCGCGGCTGCCCGGACAAACTCGATGCCCAGCAGGCCGATCAGGCCGCCGAAGAAAGGCGCGGCGGTAAGTGGGATGCCGATCAGCGACAGCCCGTGGCTGGCCGAGAGGGCAACGAACCCGCACAGCGGCGCTTCGATGACCAACTGGCGGATCTTCCCGCCGCCGTAGATCACCCGCAGCGCGGCAATGAGGGCCGCCAGTAGCCCGGCATACAGGCCGGGCCAGTTGTGTTCGAGCCAGGAGGCCAAGAAGGCCCAGGTTTCTGGACGGTCAGGCATGTTGGTCCTTCCTTGGTTGGGTGGTCGCGCGGGTCAGTCCCATAGGTTCACCATCGGTCGTTCAGGGGCTGCCGTCTGGAGTTCGGGCAGGGTGACCAGCAGGCCGGCCGGGAGCTCGGCGCCGTGATCGGCTAGGCCAGGGTTGGCATCGAGCACGGCCTCGACCACGCCGGCTGTGCGGCCGTAGTGCCGCCAGCACAGGGCGTCGACGGTGTCGTGCTGCTGGGTACGGCGCTGCTCGGCCATTACCTCGGTTCCTCGGCCGCGACGTCGTCCGGGTAGACCCACGGGCCGTCCTCGCTGACCACGGCGCCAGGTGAAGTGCCGGTGGCCGGGTCGCGGCAAACGGCGAGGCCAAGCGGGTGCATGATTTCCCGGTTGATTCGGACCAGCAGGCCGCGCTGGGAGATCTCATTCCAATCAATGATCTCGGGCTTGTTCATCACAGCAGCTCCACGGTAGTGCGCGGGGTGCCGAGGAAGTCCCGGATGGCCCAACGCTGGTCGCGGCGGTAGTCGTCGATTGTCGGCATGGTGTCGTCGGCGTTCTTGTTGCCGCTGCCGCTGCTGTCGTAGCCGCGGTACCGCTCGCAGACTTCGGCGCCGGCCGCGCACTCAACGGCGCGCAGGTACAGGTACACCTGTTGGGATTGGCCATTGATCTGCGTACTGGGCACGTCGGCCAGCGTCTCGGCGCCATTGGCCTGGGCCTTGGTGCGCCAGTCGACCAGGTCGCGGTTCACGGCGATCACGGCGGCAATCACGGCAGTCTCGAGCCGGGCCGGGGTGACGCTGGAGTCGATGCGCAGGGTCTCGCGGATCTGGTCCAGGTCAATCGACGGCCAGAAGGCATCGCTGTTGACGTGACCGCCGGGTACGGTACCGCCGGGGATGAATCCGCTCATGGTCGCCTGCTCTGGAATAGGTCGGCGGTGGTCGGGACTTCACAGCTTGGCCAAGGAGAAAGCCGCTGATCCGTCCCGAGCCGCCGGGTTGCGTGGGACGCTCGGTTAACCGGCAGTGCCGGCGTGTTTCTTGAGGAGGCGCTCGGCGCGCTCCAGGTCTTTCTTGCCGCCGCAGCTGCTATGCAGCTCGATGGCGCGGCGCAGCAGATCAACACCCGCCTGGACCTGGCCTGGCTGGCCGGGGTTGGCTTCGTCCAGGCCGGTGAGGGTGGCCTTGCCGAGGGCCAGCATCAGCTTGGCGCGCGCCTCGTCGGGCATGTCCTCTTCGGCAGTCAGTTCGGCGGTGCGGGTCAGGACCTCGATGGGGAAGGTTTCGCCGGTCTTCTGGGCTTTGAGCGCAGCCTCGGCGATCTCTTCGGCCACGATGCAGCCGGTGGAGCGCTCGAAGCGGTCGGGCATCTTCAGCCCGTGCTGCAGCACGTAGGCCGCAACGTCGAGGCCACCCACCCAGTCGCCCGCGTCGAAGCGCCAGATCATCACGGTGGTCAGCACGTCGTCCTGGGCGCCATGGCCGGCCTCGATCACGCCCGCCACATAGGGCTCGTAGGCGGGCAGCAGCTCGACCTTGAGCTTGCCTTTGCCTTCCCGCGACTGGATTGCGGACAGGCGCTGTCGGTCCTGGTGGAGCTGGGCGAGGTGCAGTTCGTACTGGGTAGCCCCTTCCATGGTCTGTTCAGGTTCGGTAGCCGCGGCGGCCTGGGCCGCGGTCACGCGCTGGAAGTGGCGTCGGCAGGGATTGGTCATGGCGGTATCCCTCACGCGATCTCGATGTTTTCGGCGAACGCGGCGCAGCCCAGGTCCTCGATGACGTAGGCCTCGTTGACCGACTCGAAGTTTTCGATGCGGTCGCGGGCTGCGTTATCGACGACGGTCTTGCGGCGGCTGCCTTCCTGCCAGTAGTACGACAGGTTGTCCAGGCGGGTTACGAACAGGCCGTTGGCCGGGAAGTGCGGGACACGCACGGCCGGCAGGTTGCCAATGCGCTTCTGGCTGGTGACGATGTCGGCCGCCAACATTTCGGTCGGGGCATTGGGCTTGTTGATGATCGGGAAGTACTTGTCGGCCAGGATCTTGCGACCGCAAACCACCACCAGCTCGGTGTCCTCCTGGTACCAGGGCTCGATCAGTTCGTTGACCATGGCGAACACCAGGGCGTCGATGTTCTCGAAGTCCTTGCCGGCGCCGATGGCGATCTTGCCGCTGCCGTCGACTACTTCCTTCATCACGCGCGCGGCGTTTTCCAGGCGCATTTTCTGCAGCCAGCCGATGTTTACGTCCTGCAGCAGCGGGTTGGTTGCTGGGTTGGAGGTGGCTGCGCGGCTGATGCCGTTCCAGCCGACGCAGATGCGGTTAAGCGCCATCAGCTTGATGATCGCGTCACGAATGCGGGCTTGGAAGTCCGGGAATTTGGCCCAGGCGTCGAGCTTCTGGTACTTGAGGTGGGTGTCGTAGTTGGTCTGAGTACAGACGTAACCGCGGCCGTCGAGTCCGGTAGGGTCGCGGGTCTCGCGGGCTTTGAGGTCCGTGTCGGTGGTGCCGGCGATGTTGCCGACCACACCCAGGCCGATCTTTTCACCCATCTGCTCGGTGACGCCGTAGCTGTTGATCATGCCCAGGAACTGACTGGACTCCTGGATGCGGCTTTCGAGCTTCTGGGCCACGGCCGGGTTGGCGGCGAATTTGGTCGTGACGTCAGGCACGCCGTGGAGCTTGGCCATCTGGGCCAGGTATTCGTTGTAAAGCAGGCGGGTATCGTTACGCATGGTGGTCTCCGGGTTTCCTTGATCCGTTGTCGATCAGCAGTCGGTAAGGTCGCGACCGCTGCCACCGGGAACCGATGGGCGATCCTTCTGGGTGTGGTCCTGGGTGTTGCTCAGGCGCTTGACCAGGGCTTCGTGGTCAGCACTGAGCTTGGCGAACTTCGTCTCCAGCTCGGTGAACGCAGCCAGGCCTTTGGTCACCGCTTCGGCCTGCTCGGCGCCGTGGGTAGCGAGCTGCTCGATCAGCTCGCCCAGGGCGGCGAAGTTGGCGGCGTCCTTGCCTTCCTTTTCCTTGCCCTTGCTGAGGAGGCCACCGACCTTGTCGCGCAGGGCTGCGAACATGCTGTGGCCGTCGGTCACTTCCTCGAATTCGAGTTGCACCTCTTCAGCCGCGGTGAACAGGTTGTCTTTGTTCTGCTTGCGGCCGGTGAGGGTGCCGTGTTGGGCGCTGAACTGCAGGGCTTCGGTGCCCAGGCTGGCCGGGGTGTCGGTGATTGCCAGGCCAACCAGATAGGCTTGGCCAGTCTTGGCGAACTTGGGATCGATCTCGACCGAGGTGTAGATCTTCTGGTTCTTGGCGTTCAGGGCGAGCAGGGCATCGTTGGGTTGCAACTGGGCGAACAGCGCGAGCCGCTGCTCACCTGCGATCTCGACCTCTTCAGCCTTACAGGCCAGCACATCGCCGTAGGCACCGAACTCGCCACCCGGCCACGCCCACTTGATGTGCTCGCAGTTGATGCGGGCGCCGTAGGTGTTGGGGCTGTACTGCGCGGCCATCTGCTCAATCCAGGAGCGTTCGATGGTCCGGCCATCCGTGGTGCCGCCTTCCACGGCAACCCGGAACCACTTGGAGCGGAGTTTTTTTGCAGGGGTGTCGGTTTTATCGGCCATGCCGGGAATCCTCGTTGCGGTGGCGGTGTGCCTTGCGTTGAGGGCATGGTCCGCAGCGCGCCGGTCGGCAGCAATGCGCGGGGTTTGTAGGGCAGGAGGCTACAGGCAGCGCCAGTAGGGGATCGCGCGCGCGAACGGCAGCATCGGCGCCATGAACGCTATCGCCCAACCCACCACCGACGCGCGCCGCCAAGCCAAGTTCCTGTACTGGACCGGGTGGCGCATCACCGATATCGCCGATTTCCTGGGCGAGAAGGAGAAGACCGTCCACAGCTGGAAGGCCCGCGACGAGTGGGACCGGGCGGACAACGTCGAGCGAATCGGCGGTGCTCTGGAAGCGCGCCTGGTGCAGCTGATCCTCAAGGAGGGCAAGACCGGCGGGGACTTCAAAGAGATCGACCTGCTGCACAGGCAGTTGGAACGCCAGGCGCGGATTCAGCGCTACCAGGGCGGCGGGACCGACTCAGACCTCAACCCCAACATCGCCAAGCGCAACGAGGGGCCGAAAAAACAGGCGGTGCGCAACGAGCTGGACGAGCAGCAGATCGAGACGCTGGTCGAGGCGTTCCGCGACAGCTGTTTCGAGTACCAGATGGATTGGTACCGCGCCGGCAACCAACGCACCCGCATGGTACTCAAGAGCCGTCAGATCGGCGCAACCTTCTACTTTGCCCGCGAGGCCCTGATCGACGCGATCACCACCGGCCGCAACCAGATCTTCCTGTCGGCGAGCAAGGCCCAGGCCCACCAGTTCAAGACCTACATGCAGGCCTTCCTGAACGAAGTCCTGGGCGTGAAGCTGACCGGCGACCCTATTGTGCTGTGGAACAACGCCGAGCTGCACTTCCTGGGGACCAACTTCCGCACGGCGCAGGGCCGGTCCGGCAACTTCTACTTCGACGAATTCTTCTGGGTGCATGGCTTCAAGGAGATCAACAAGGTCGCCTCGGGCATGGCCCTGCACAAGAAATGGCGCAAGACCTATTTCTCGACGCCGAGCAGCATGGCCCACCCGGCGTACACCTGGTGGACGGGCGAGCGTCTGAACAAGGGCAAGCCGACCGCCCAGCACATCAAGCTGGACGTGAGCCATGAAGCGCTGCAGCAAGGGCGACTATGCGAGGACAAGATCTGGCGCCAGATCGTGACCATCCACGATGCCGAGGCGCGTGGATGCGACCTGTTCGACCTGGACGACCTGCGCATCGAGTACGACGCTGCGTCGTTCCAGAACCTGCTGATGTGTGAGTTCGTCGACGACGGGGCGAGCATTTTCCCGCTGGCGATGCTGCAGCCGTGCATGGTGGACAGCTGGACGGTGTGGGACGACTACAAGCCCTTCGCGGCCAGACCGTTCGCAGACCGCCAGGTCTGGGTCGGTTATGACCCGGCGGAAACGACCGACAGCGCTGGTCTCGTCGTGGTAGCGCCACCGCTGGTACCGGGCGGCAAGTTCCGCATCCTGGAGCGGCACCAGTTTCGCGGAATGGACTTCGACGCCCAGGCCGAGACCATCCGCAAGGTGACCCTGCGCTACTGGGTGACCTACATCGGCATCGATACCACGGGTATGGGCGCCGCCGTGGCGCAGCTGGTGCGCCAGTTCTTCCCCGGCCTGCGGACGTTCTCCTACAGCCCCGAGGTCAAGACGCGCCTGGTGATGAAGGCCGTGGACGTGATCAGCAAAGGCCGATTGGAGTTCGATGCCGGCTGGACGGACGTCGCCCAGTCACTTATGGCCATCCGCAAGACCATTACCGCTGGCGGGCGACAGTTCACCTACACCGCCGGCCGCAACGAGGCCACCGGCCACGCCGACCTGGCATGGGCACTCTTTCACGCACTGCAAAACGAGCCGCTGGAGGGCCAGACCACGGCCAATACCGGTTTTATGGAGATCTACTCATGAGCAAGTCGAACAAGCGCCGCCAGCGCGGTGGCGCACTGGCGCAGCCGGCCCACGAGGACGAGCTACTGGTCAAAGGGGCCGGTGGGGCGTCGATGGCGTTCACATTCGGCGAGCCGGTTCCGGTGCTGGATGGCCGCGAGATCCTTGACTATCTGGAATGCTGGTCCAACGGGCGTTGGTACGAGCCACCGATCAATCTGGATGGTTTGGCCCGGTCGACCAAAGCCAGCGTGTACCTGCAGTCGGGGCTGACGTTCAAGCGCAATATGCTGGTGCGCAGCTTCATCCCTCATCGGCTGCTGAGCCGGCAGGCATTCGAGCAGATCGTCATGGACTGGGGATGGTGCGGGAACCTGTACCTGGAGAAGCGCAACAACATGCTTGGCCAGGCCATGGGCCTGCAGCCGTGTCTGGCCAAGTACATGCGTCGCGGGCTCGACCTGGAGACCTACTACCAGGTGCGGGGCTGGAAAGACGAGCACGCCTTCAAGACCGGCAGCATCTGCCACCTGCGCGAGGCTGACATCAACCAGGAGATCTACGGGCTGCCCGAGTGGTTGCCCGCGCTGCAGAGCGCGCTGTTGAACGAGAGCGCCACTCTGTTCCGGCGCAAGTACTACCAGAACGGCAGCCACGCCGGCTTCATCCTCTACATGACCGATCCAGCTCACAGCGAGAAGTTTGTCGACGACCTGCGCGATGCGATGAAGAACAGCAAAGGGCCGGGCAATTTCCGCAACCTGTTCATGTACGCGCCCAACGGGAAGAAGGACGGTATTCAGCTGCTGCCGATCAGCGAGGTGGCGGCGAAGGATGACTTCGGGGCGATCAAGAACATCAGCCGGGATGACCTGCTCGCGGCCCTACGCATTCCGCCGCAACTGATGGGTATCGTGCCCCAGAACGCTGGCGGGTTCGGGTCGATCAAGGAGGCGACGGAGATCTGGGCGATGAACGAACTGGAGCCGGTCCAGACACGTTTGGCCCAGGTCAATGACTGGTTAGGTGAGGAGGTGGTGCGATTCGCGCCCTTCGAAATACCCGCACGGGGGTAACGGCGCAGGAATCTTCTTTACAGAAGCCAGCGGATATCGTTGGAGTAGCTCTGAAGGCACTCCACACAGTGTTCTTGGCTTCTACCAGCCCCAAATGCAGCACGAAGCACTTGGTCATATTTAGATTCGACTACCTGCGCTTTTGCAGCACAAATTTTTTGATTGATATGACCGAACCCGTAGTTATCAACCAAACCAATCATGCAAGACTCTAAGCAAGTGATTTTTGTTCTTAAAAACTCGAAATTCTCGGGCTTATCGTAATTGCAAATGGCGCGTAGGGCTCGCTTGTCCCCAGTGAGAACCCGGTAATCGACTAATCGTGCATGATGGTCTTTAGCATGCATGAACAGTGCCTGCTCACCCGGATCGATTTCTGGAATTTCATTCAAGTGATCAAGCAAGTCAAAATCAATCGGAGCTTCAGGAAGAACCTGGCAGGAATCAAGCAGCTCGTTGATTCGCTCATACGCCTGAACGCTTCCCACGTATCGGGCAATAGCTTTCTCGGGATCATTCAGCCGAAGGCTATACCTTATGGTGTTCAAGACAGAGCAGTCTTTTGCGCTGGATCGCAGTAATTCCAGCGCTTCTCCGATAAGGTCGCATTGAGCAAGTTTTACAACAAGATCATTATCCGACAGTAGAATCATTATAGACCAACTAAAGTCCCTAGCAATGAAAGGCTATCTTCCTTGAGTTCGTCTTTTACGTTTTCTAGCAGTAATCGGTTGACTAAATCTTGGTCTTTTCTGTCCCCGCTCATCACTTTTAGTGTGGCGGTGCATAGCGCCCAAAAATTGCCATTGTGCGCGCTGTTCAATACCACGTGAGTTGGATCAATCGAGTGCTGTTTGCCGTACTCGATTGCCATGTGGGCAAGTACCGGTGCTTTATAGAAGCCAGTGAGAGTAAGCCGCGGCTGATTACCTGTGAGCAGTTCCAATGCATAATCGTCTGCAGCTCGTTCCGCATCGTCTTTGCCGTTGGCATCTTCTTGGATGCTGTTGTCAACGATGGCCCCATTGGGATCCAGATGACCGAGGGCAACGTGACCCAGTTCGTGCGCCAGATGGAACAACAGGTAGCCGCAAGCCTTACGTGAGGACAAGACGATTGTCGGGCGACCACGAGTGGCCATCGCGATACCGTCCATCTTTCGCTTCATCAAAGAGGAAGCCAGATGAACAACTGGAATGCCTGCTTGCCAGCAATAATTGAGTAGGCCTTCGAGATCTACCCAAGGCTTGCCACTCGCAAGGATCTGCTGACGCACCTCCGCAGCCGATCCTGGACGTACGAATTCACGGTCATAGGCGGAGAGAACGAGCTTGCTAGCACTACGTGCCAAGGCGACGGCAAGCTGCACGTCGTCCTCCGTCGTTCCCTTTACTAGCTTGAAGCGACGCATCTCCGGCAAATCGAACTCCACGCGAGGCGGCTCTTCGACCAGAGGTTTTATCTTGAGGTTAAGCGCTTTGGCCACAATCAGCTTGGCTTGTTGAAGTCCCGCAGGAGTATCAGCAATAGCATCTTCCCACCAGGATGGCAGGACTGCTCGCACGGCCGTCTTCGGAAGGCCATGTGCTCTGAGGGCACTGTAAAGATTCTGGATAGTATCAGTCATGTCCCCTCCTTTATTCGCGGGTGAACCTTCGACCTCGCGATGATAGCAAAATCACACGATATTGCACCTTTTTTGCCCCTGGTCAGCACCTGGGTAACCGGTCCTTGGCGCGCGCAATCGTCCCCCCGCCACGCCCGCGGGCTAAACGTGTCGGAATTTCTGCGCCCCTGCAGGCAAGGCCAGGCCGCCCCGTATCTGGGGTGGGGTGGATGATCAGGTGTGTGAGAGTTCTGCGAATCCCTGCGGAGAGGATGGTTTGGTGGCGAAGGGGGAGCTATGCCGTCTCGTTTTGGGGGGAGCCGTGGGAAAAAGGTTAGTTTTCGTTCCGGGGGCTTGGTCAGGGCTGAGGTGCCCGGATTTGCTGGGGCTGGGGGCTAACTTTTGATGGTTAGGAATGGTTAGGATTGAGGTTAGCTATTCTCAAGCTCCTGATTTTAAAGGGATTTAATTTCTTGAAACTGACTATAGGTAAAGGTTAGAAAATTACCATTACTTAACCAAAACCTAACTTTAGGAGATCTTCTAGAAGACAGAAACGGAGGGGGATGCAGCCTGCTCGCCAGAAAACTAACCGACCTAACCTTTTTCCGATGGGTCAACATCAAACGTTGGTCGCCCCTAGGGGGAGGCTGATCGAGGGTGACGCGCAGATCTGCGCTTGCTCACACCTCTTGGTACGTGCGCTGGTACGTGCGGACTCGAATGAGCATCAAGAAACGCACGTAATCCATTGATTTGAATGGTGCCGGCACCAGGAATCGAACCCGGGACCTACTGATTACAAGTCAGTTGCTCTACCATCTGAGCTATACCGGCACAGGGGCGTCATTATAGCGATCGGTTGGCTGCTGTAAACCACTTCCTTGCATTCAACGCGAAATCGCCTAAGTCGCCGCCCTCAAAGGAGAAAATCCTACCAGCCGCGGTGGATGGTGTTGACGCTCGGTTCAGGCTCTGCGGGGTTGAAAAACAGCTTGTGGTTGTCGCAACCGCGCTTGCGGCAGCGGTCGTCCACTCGCAGGGGCAGGCCGCGGTCGCCGCCGAGCTGCATGCCGGGGGTTTCCCAGTCCAGGTTCGAAGTCCTTGGGGTGTAGCTGCTGCTACTGCTGGAGCAGCCGCTCAGGGCCAGGCCAAGGGCCAGAAGGGTGAAAGGCGTGGTGTATTTCACGTGTCGAAATCCGTTCATCTATCAATCTGGGTTGCGAATGCGCTGGATGGTGCCACCGCAGGCCATGTAGCAGCTGTCGTAATCGCGGCCGCAACTGTAGCTGGACGAGCTGCCGAATGGGTAGCTCGGCTGGTAGCAGTTGTGACGCGCTTCCTTCTTGCTCTTGCCGGTCTTGCAGTACTGGTAGGCGCGCATTTCGGCCTGGTACAGGGCGCGCTGGCTGTTTTCTTCCAGACGCTCCAGTTGCTGGCAATGCCTGCGCTCGCTCGAGCAGCTGTTTATGCAGTTCATGCCATGCGCGCTGGGCGGTGGCGAATACCTATACGTGTAACTCGGGCCGCAGCCGCTGATCAGCCAGGTGGCCAGCAGTACGGCGAGTAAACCTTTGTGGGGCAAATACATGGGTGTTGCAGTCCTTGATCATTCCTCGCTGAACTCCAGCAGGTCGCCGGGTTGGCAGTTCAGCGCGCGACACAGCTTCTCGAGGGTCTCGATCTTGAAGCCCTTGATCTTGCCGTTCTTCAGCAGCGACAGGTTCGCTTCCGTTATGCCGATGATTTCCGCCAGGTCCTTGGAACGGATCTTGTTCCGGGCCATGACGACGTCGAGGCGGATGATTATCGGCATAAGGGGTGGCTAGACATAACAGTTGTGTTCATCGCTGATGGTCTTGGCGTCACGCATGAGCAGCGAGAAGGCGCAGAGCAGAATGCCTTTCATGATCTCGTAGACAGCCTCGGATGATACACCGATCGACACGCTGAAGCTCCTTTCGCCAGCAGGCAGGTCGATGGCCAGTGCCAGGCCCTCGAAGGTGCCGATCAGCGACCAGAGCAGCGGCGAGCCGATGCACAGCAGGCCGACCCACCAGAGCAGGCGGATGTTGGGCAGGGTCCAGGTCTGGCCCTTGGACAGGCGCATGAAGAAGATGCCGGTCAGCAGCAGGGCGAATGCCGAGATGGCGGTGGGAATCAGGTCGAGGAAGAAGACCAGGCCGATCGCCAGGTGAGACGGTTGGTAGCCTTCGGCCAGGAGCAGCGGCATCTGGTCGCCGTAGGCCTGCAGGTAGGCGGAAACCATGGTGGGGTAGTCGAGCAGCCAGAGCAGCGGCGTGCCGCCGAACTCGACGGCAGCGGTGGTCCAGGCCAGAAGGGCGGCCAGGGCGCCGATGGTGCGCAATCGGGAGCGCGCATAGGCGACGGATCTACTGTTCATGGGGTGCCTCCGTACAGTGATGAACGGGGCGGATTATTCTTGATAAATTATCGTAATACAATAATTTATTTTGATTTAATGGCTTTTGCGACGCTTTGCCGCAGTGGGATCTTGAATCAGGTGTGGGAGCGGGTTTGTCCGCGAAAAAGACACCGCGTTGCCTGGCACGGGCTACGCCCGTGTTCGCGGGGCAAGCCCGCTCCCACAGGGATTGGGTTGGTTTCTAGATTCTGAGCAAGACAGTTGCTCCCACAGGAATTGGGCTGGCCTCAAATTTTGAACAAGACAGTTGCTGCAAGGGGGTTGCGTCGGATCCGGGATTTGGCTTATGCACAACCGGCATGCAGGTGCTGCGCGAAAGGCATGCCGAAGCGCTGCGCCGTTGGTCTTTGCGCAAAGGCCTGTTTTTGCTGGTGTTCGCTTACTGAAGGAAATAAGCGAAGCGCCTGAAATAGCCAGTGGATCCAATAAACCGTGAATTTCATCACAAGCTTGTTCACAGACTTATCCACAGGTTGTCCGGCTAGTTTCGCTCGCCCAGCAGCAGCAGGTTTCGGGGTGTCAGTGGGTAGTCGCAGAACACTCCCAGGCGCACGTTGTAGCCGTTTTCCTGAAGAAACAGCGCACGATCGAGTACCAACCACAACTCCAGCGGGCGACGGAACAGGTTGCGCAGCAGTTCGAGGTTGCGCACTTGCGCCAGTCGTTGCCAGCCAGCGGCCTCCAAGGCGATCCAGTCGGGTTTGCCGCTCAAAGGCACTTCGCGCAATGCGGCGAGGTCGCGGCAGTAATCTTCGAAGGACTTTTCCAGCCAGGCCGTGGGCAACGAGGGCGTGGGCAGGTACTCGTCGGTCTGTCGTTGCTGGCGTTGCAGCAGGTCGAAGCCCAGGCGGCGGGCCATCGAGGTGTCGCGCTGGCGACGGGTGCGGGCGCTGGAGGTGACGGCTTCGCTCAGCGGCAGGCCCAGGTCGGTGATGCTCAGGTGCAACTGCGAGGCTTGCGCGGGGCCCGACAGGGCCTGGTAGTGCTCGGCCTGGATGCGGTTGTAGCAGCAGGGGGCGACGGCGATCTGCCGGCAGCCTCGGGCGCTGGCCAGTTGCAGCAGGCGTACGTGCAGGTCGCCGCAGGCGTGCAGGGCGACCACGCTCTTGTCGACATCCAGGTGATGGGCGCTTTCGCTGGCCATCACGTCCTGCTGCACGTGGCTGACGCGCAGGTGGTGATGGTCGCTGAGGGTTTGGCCGGCGCTGACCAGTGCGGCGTCGTATTCCAGGCAGGTGAGCTGCTGGCCAGGTTGCAGCAGGCGACGGCCCAAATGGCCCTTGCCAGAGCACCAGTCCAGCCAGTGGTGGGTGGGCTGGCTGAAGCTCAGGTGGCTGCCGAAGGCTTCGATCTGCTGCCACTTGCGACCGGGGACGTGGACGTTCAGGCGGTGGCCGCCCGGCGGCAGTGGCGCCAGGGGCAGTTCGCCGACGTTCGACAGTTGCAGGGCTTGCTGCGCGAGCTGCGGAAAAGGCGCGGGGGCTGGCAACTGTTCGAGGTGATGCTCGGCGGCTTCGGCCTGTTCCAGGGTGCGGTTGCGCAACCAGTGGGCGAGCTCGGGATAGCGGGATTCCCATTCCAGGTGCAGTGCGGTGAAGGGGCGGGGTTTCCACAGGGATTCGTGCTGGCGCAGGAACTGGTCCAGGGCCTGGAAGCGCGCGCTCAGTTGGTCGGGGTGGAGGAATGGGGTCGAGGGCATGGAGGGTGGTCGGTGGTGAGGCCTTCGCGGGCAAGCCCGCTCCTACAACAACCCTCCAATCATGCAGGGCAGCTGTGGTAGCGGACTTGCCCGCGAAAGGTCAGCTCGGTTTCAGCTCACCGCCCCTGGCAGGCGTCGACGCGCAACCAGCGCTCGAGCAGCTTGAAGCCCTGCACCAGGACGAACGAAATCAACAGGTAGAACACGCCCGCGGCAAAGAATATCTCCACCGGCAGGTAGGTGCGGGCGATGATCGTGCGGGCCATGCCGGTCAGTTCCAGCAGGGTCACGGTGCTGGCCAGGGCGCTGGCCTTGAGCATCAGGATCACTTCGTTGCTGTAGGCCGGCAGGCCGATGCGCGCGGCGCGCGGCAGCATGATGTAGAACAGCGCTTTGCCCCGCGACATGCCCAGCGCGCGCGCCGCCTCGATCTCGCCCTTGGGGATCGCCTGCAGCGCACCGCGCAGGATCTCGGCGATGTAGGCGGCGGTGTGCAGGGTCATGGTCAGTACGGTGCACCAGAACGGATCGCGCAGGTACGGCCACAGTGAGCTGCTGCGCACTGCGTCGAACTGCGCAAGGCCGTAGTACACCAGGAACAACTGCACCAGCAGCGGTGTGCCGCGGAAGAAGAAGATATAACCGTAGGGCAGGGCGCGTACGTACCAGTGGCGCGAGGAGCGGGCGATGCCCAGCGGGATGGCCAGGATCAGCCCGGCAATCAC
>NZ_BCBT01000085.1:0-17507 GCF_001320965.1 Pseudomonas sp. NBRC 111143
CGACGCCCATACACGCTCGTTCGGCGCCTTTGGCGGCGTGCCGCGCCGAGGCATCTACGACAACATGAAGACCGCCGTCGACAGGGTCAATAAGGGCAAAGGCCGCACGGTGAATGCGCGTTTTGCGGTGATGTGCGCGCACTACCTGTTCGATCCAGACTTCTGCAACGTCGCCGCTGGTTGGGAAAAGGGCATCGTTGAAAAGAACGTGCAAGACAGCCGCAGGCGCATCTGGCTAGACGCCCAGGACTGCCATTTTCACTCCTTCGAGGAACTCAATGCCTGGCTGGGCCAGCGCTGCCGCGCGCTTTGGAACGAGCTGACGCACCCGCAATACAGCGGGCTCAGTGTGGCCGAGGTGCTGGAGTTGGAGCGCGCCGAACTGATGCCTATGCCCGCGGCCTTCGACGGTTACGTCGAACGGCCTGCGCGGGTTTCCAGTACCTGCCTGGTCAGCGTCGGGCGTAACCGCTACTCGGTGCCTTGTGAGTACGCCGGTAAGTGGGTCAGCAGCCGTTTGTATCCGACCCGCATCGAGGTGGTGGCCGATGATGCGCTGATTGCCAGCCATGCGCGTTTGCTGGATCGCGACCAGGTCAGCTACGACTGGCAGCACTACATCCCGCTGATTGAGCGCAAGCCCGGCGCGCTGCGCAACGGAGCGCCCTTTGCTGATCTGCCAGCGCCGCTGCGTCAGCTCAAGCACGGACTGAAACGTCATGCCGGCGGTGATCGGATCATGGTGCAAGTCTTGGCTGCCGCACCAGTGGCTGGGCTCGATGCCGTGCTGGTAGCCGTTGAGCTGGTACTGGAGAGCGGCAGCCTGAGCGCCGAACACATCCTCAATGTCGTGGCACGGCTGACAGCATCCGAACCGCCGCCCAGCGTCGAAACCCACTTGTCGCTCAAGGAAGCCCCCGTCGCCAACACGGCGCGCTACGACCGCCTGCGTGGCCAGACCGAGGAGATCGGTCATGCGTGATTTGATGGCGGAACTCAAGGAACTGCGCCTGCACGGCATGGCCACTGCCTGGGCGGAGTTAACTGTGCAGGGTGAGTCGAACACAGCCTCGTCCAAGTGGTTGCTTGAACACCTGCTGGAACAGGAGCACACGGATCGTGCCATGCGCTCGGTGAGCCACCAGATGAACATGGCCAAGCTGCCGATGCACCGCGATCTGGCCGGCTTCGACTTCAGCGCCTCCAGCGCCGACGCTCGCTTGATCAGCGAGCTGGCCAATCTGAGCTTTACCGACACCGCGCAGAACGTGGTGCTGATCGGCGGCCCAGGCACCGGCAAAACCCACCTGGCCACCGCACTGGCCGTGTCCGGCATCACCCGGCATGGCAAGCGCGTGCGCTTCTACTCCACGGTCGATCTGGTCAATCTGCTGGAGCGCGAAAAACACGACGGCAAAGCCGGGCGGATCGCTCAGGCACTGCTGCGCATGGATCTGGTCATCCTCGACGAGCTGGGGTATCTGCCCTTCAGTCAGGCCGGTGGCGCGCTGTTATTTCACCTGCTGTCCAAACTGTACGAGCACACCAGCGTGGTGATCACCACCAACCTGAGCTTCGCCGAATGGTCGAGCGTGTTCGGCGACGCCAAGATGACCACCGCCCTGCTGGATCGGCTGACCCACCACTGCCACATCGTCGAAACCGGTAACGAGTCCTATCGCCTGCAACACAGCAGCTTGGCGGCCCAGGCCAAGATCAAATCACGGGAGCGAAAGCGTAAGGGCGGCCAGGAACCGGAGGACGATGAGCCGTTCTGATTTCATGGCGACGACGGCCTGCTACATGGCTGCGTGTGGCAGGTCTTAAACAACTGAACTGGGCTAGCGAAGGAGTGGGGGCAACAGCAGCTGCGCTGGTAGACTTATCCACAGTTGCTGGTAACAAAATCAGCAATCCGCCCTGGGTCAAATTTCAATCGGCAGGGTGGGTCAATTTTCCATCAGCGCCAACAGTTCAAGCTCAATGAGGAGGGTGTTATCGGTAGATGGGCGACAGGTAACGGCGTCGTAGCCTGGCCAGAAAGCGGCAAGATCAATAGGATGCACGGCGACAGCAGGGACAGGTGAAGGGTGTGTTTGGCGACTGCCAATTTACCTGCTTCCCTGACTGTCAACTCGCTCTTCCCCCAGACTCCGCGAAGAACCAATTTTATGCGGTGGTACAACAACGAGCACCGACATAGCCGCATCCGGTTCGTCACACCGGCTGAGCGGCATCGAGGGCTGGACCATCAGGTCTTGGCCCGGCGACATGAGTTGTACGAACGAGCCAAGGAAAACAAACCGGAGCGGTGGTCAGGCCGGACGCGTAACTGGGAACCGATCGGCACCGTGTTGTTGAACCAGGATCGAGAGCAACAGAACGAGAAAATGGCGGCATAGTTAGACGGTTGACGCGACAACTACCTTGAAAAATGCCGTCATGGTAGCTAAGCTAGCACCCCACTAACAATATCGCTATCAGCACATACCGCACCCTGTTCGAACTAATGGATTGTGATGGACACACCAAATAACTCACTGTATGAGGCAACCCATGAAAAAGCAATTAAAAATAATTCTGCTCGCGTCCCACCTGGCTCTGTTTGGCGCGGGAGTTGGGCTAGGGATCTATATACTTCCGATTTTGACAGCACAAGAAAACGCCACCATCGCCGAAATTGAAGAAGTGCAAAAGGTGGCAAAGTATAGCGGAGAGTTCAAGAAAGGTCAGAAAGGCAGCGACGCCCTTCACTGGGCGAATGGACAACTTTTTGTTACGGATAACGAAATTGTATTTAAAGGTGATGTAGCACCTGGTCCAGACTACAAAATTTACCTGACAAAGAAACAAGCCACCGACAAAGAATCGTTTTTGGACATAAAGAAAGAAGCAATTCTGATTGGCGAATTGAAAAACTTCGGGAATTTCAAGAAAACCATTCCTGCAAGCGTCAACGTCAACGAGTTTACAACGGTCCAAATATGGTGCGAGCATTTCTCTAAGTTCATCGGCTCCGCAAAATATCAGTAAACAAGCTTAAACTTGGATCTTGCCTGTTCACGAATAACATGCGCCTCATGCCAATGGAAATTAAAGTCTTGCCGGGCATGAGGCCTCCCCTCCACGTCTAGATTCTTGAAGTCAAAATTGACCTCAACCGACCCTCAGACACTGACTACGATGCCTGCATACCCTGAAGCGGTTCACCAGATGGGCTTGCGACAGAGATAAGTACGCGCCAACCTCAGATGCCGCTAAGGCTCTATACGCCGCCTTATCGGAATGGGTGGAATTTTGCGCGCGAGCGTCTAATGTTATCCAAGAGCGAGGGCTCTGATTAGTCCCGTCTCCCATGAAGATTCGCAGACTAAGACCCCTATTAAATCTGTAACATTTCGCTAGTTAAACGTTCATAGTGGAGATAAATAAAATGATTTCTTTACTGTGGGGTGAAATTAACCATATCGACAATGTTAGACCCATAGACGATGAGGACCTGCCATGTCTAAATGAAATATTTGAAATATTGAAAAAGCACAACTGCATAGACAGATTTGGCGTGGCACTACTGCACAAACACTTTGATCTACAAGAAGATGAGGTGCTTCTGGAAACAACCGATGTGGATGGGCGCGAACAGTGGATCAGGCCGATTAAAGAAAGTTACTTAAAAGAAAACCGCATTGAAGCGCAAACAACCCTCGTATGTTACTCCGATGCAGGCCTGTCTCGGATGTGTGTTTGCGCGCGAGGGCCTGATGGTCATATAGGAAGACATGCCAGTACTCCAAGCATGGACTAAGTGTCAAAAATAGCTGGCGTGATAAGCGCAATGGAGGGAGCGTGGAGTGGATAAATATTGCCTCGGATGCCGTGAAAATTGGTATGGGAGCGTTGATCGCTGGAATGTTTGGCTATCTCGTCGCGCTGACCAATACTTCGGCAGAGACCAAAAAACTTCATATCACTAAAAAACAACTGCAGCTGGATAAGGTTATAGAAATACTCAATTCATTCCATAAAAATTATGCACACTATAGAGCCAATGTAAGAAATTACACAGGGCGGTTACAGGAGCTGAGTGCAACACGGTTATTGAATTGAAGCTGGAGCATCATGCCGCATAGCCATAGCTTCCTGCATCACCTCGTCCATAACCTCGATCGGACACTTGAAGTCGAAGCGCTTACGGGGGCGCATGTTCAGTTGCAGTGCGATGGCATCCAGTTCCTCCTGGCTATGCACCGACAAGTCCGTGCCCTTGGGCAGGTACTGGCGGATCAGGCCATTGATGTTTTCGTTACTGCCGCGCTGCCAAGGGCTGTGCGGGTCGCAGAAGTAAATCGCCACCCCGGTCTGCTGGGTGATTTCAGCATGCCGCGCCATTTCTCGGCCCTGGTCGTAGGTCATGCTCTTGCGCATCGCCAGCGGCATGCCATTGAGCGCTGCACTGAAGCCTTCCATCGCCGAGGTCGCCGTCGCGTCGTTCATCTTCACCAGCATCAGGTAGCCACTGGTGCGCTCCACCAGCGTACCTACAGACGAGGCGTTGGCCTTGCCCTTGATCAGGTCGCCTTCCCAATGCCCTGGCATCAGTCGGTCTTCGATCTCCGGCGGACGTACATGAATACTGACCCTCTCAGGGATCTGACCGCGCCGATCCACGCCGCCAGAGCGCGGCCTGCGCATCGTCTTGCTTTGGCGCAGGCAGATGATCAGCTCTTTACGCAGCTCGCCGACTGGCAAGGCATAGATCGCGTTATAGATCGTCTCGCGACAGACGTAGGCATCTCTGAGGCTGGGAATATTCATGCTGCGCAGCTTGCCGGCAATCTGCTCGGGAGACAAACGCTCACGCAGCATATGCGCCACCAATTCGAAGCGCTCGCTACCCGGCAACAGCTTTTGCTTCGGTCGACACACCTGACGGCGGGCCTGCATCTGCTGCTGGGCCACGCGGGCCGAGTAGCCGCCACAGGCATCTCGATTGCGGCGCAGCTCCCGGCTGATGGTCGAAGGGGATCGGTTGATCAAGCAGGCAATCCCGCGCAGGCTGAAACCTTGGGCATGACCGATTTGAATGGTGGCGCGCTCTTCAACGCTGAGTTCGGAATAAGACATAGGGACAGCACCGTACCGGAAAGGTCAGGTGTTGCACTCAGTTTTCGCCGCCGCCCCCTTATTATCACTGCGAGGTGAATAGCTTTTCTGCCAATTGATTATGCCAATGCGATTCTCTTCGCCGAAGATTTCGTCCATGAGCATGCCAAGTCTAAATAGTTCCCTATGATCAATACAGATAGCCATAACCCCGCCTGGGGTTAGCATCTCACGCATCATCCAGATTCTGGGTGTCATGAAGCGCAACCATTTGCTGTGCTTGGACCCATCATCTTTAGGAACTACATCGCCGAGATCTGGATCGTTTGGATCCTTGTCCCACTTGTCGTTATAGCGGAAGTCCTCGCCGGTGTTGTACGGCGGGTCTGTTACTACAAGATCAACTTGACCACGATATTTATAGAGCGTGACCATCGCAGAAAGGTTTTCACCGTCCCAGATCTCATTCTCTGACTGGGCGGTTTCCTCTCCAAAGGATACTTTCTTGATAATACGATGCAGCTTCGGCTTGACCTGGCGGATGATCTGCCAGGGAGCAGCCCGCCCGGTGTAACTCATAACGATGCCATTCTTGCCAGCATCGGCAAGCGCCGCATCATGCTCCTGCAGCATACGGACCAAGGCGGCCCTCGGCAGTTGTTCGTAATCCATGCTTGCCCCTTGAATTCGTGCGGCGGCACCGAAAAGCTGAAAATTCTAGTACCGCTCGTGGATGCTTCACCATCCCTAGGGTGGCGAGTGTACTTGTGAACGTATTGATTTGGCTGTTAAACCGTTGAAAAAGACGGATCAACTGAGTTCCAAACGGGCTGCGTACTGGCTGGCAGATGCGAATCCGGCGCACGCCGCTCCCTTCTGGGCTCAAGCCCGCGAAGCGGGCATAAAGAACCCGGCCGAGGCCGGGATCCTTATGGGCTTATGGGCCGGCGTATTGGTCTGCCCAGTCCAAAGCCGGTGCCACGGGAGCTTGCACCTCCTGAGGCCAGGTTTTGGAGCCCACTGCAAATCGCCCGTAACCCATTAAAAGATAGCTGGGCATCCGACGAAAAGAGCACCAAGGCACCATTACCCTTGAGCTACAGCGCCGCTACGGGGCACCAGTTTGATTTCAACGCGGCGATTTTGGGCGCGACCCTCGGCGGTGTCGTTGGGGGCAATGGGCGAGCTGGAGCCTGCACCAAAGGTTTGCAGGCGCGAAGGATCGACGCCATTGCTGCGCAAAGAGAAAAAGGGGACTGATTTATGTGCGCCAGGCAAAGCTTGGTCGCCTGGGAATGACGGCGCAAGCCGTCACGAAATGGCGTAAGAAACCCAGCGGGTATGACCCCCGCCCGGTAAAGGTTAGCCACCGACCGGAAGCGAGTCTTGCGTGGTGACCGGGTAACCGGCGCTGCGAAGCGTAGACAGCAGAAAAGGGGATTTATTTTCCCTACTCTAAAACGGCCGCTGTTGGCCGATTGCTGCCTGTCGTGGACGACCGTTTAACTTCAAAGCCTGACTGGATTGCAAACTGCTGACACGCGTAGATTCTGTTTTCGACTCGTTTAATGCCGTCGATGCCAGGCCATAAACAGAGAGGAAACAACCGCTCGAAAATTCGAGCCATAGACTCTAGAGCCAGTGGGTAGTCGGAGTCATGTTCCTGCAACCATCAAATCCAGATTCTGCACCGCCGCTCCAGCGGCTCCCTTCCCAAGATTGTCAAACACCGCAGCCAACAAAACCTGCCCCGTCTCATCATTTTCACACACCACCAATCGCAAACTATCAGTCCCGTTAAGCGCCTGAGGATCAAGGCACGTCAACCCTTTGGCCTCCTGCATCGACATCACCTGTACATGGTCCGCATCGACGTAGTGCTGCATAAGACACGCATGCAACCGCACCGCATCCACGCCCGGCGCCAACAAGCGAAGTTGCAACGGTATGGTCAGCACGATCCCCTGCCGAAAAGCCCCATAAGCCGGCACAAACATCGGCCGCTCCATCAGACCGCTTTGCTGCTGAATCTCCGGAATATGTTTGTGTGCCAGCCCCAGACCATAAACCTGAAACGCGGGCGCCTGTGATGCGCCCTCTCCCTCATGCTCTTGCACGCCAACGCGCCCTTTTCCGGAATAGCCCGACACAGCATGAATGTTCGTCGGATAGTCCCTGGGCAGCAACCCGGCCTCCAGCAATGGGCGCAGCAGCCCTATCGCCCCCGTGGGATAGCAACCGGGATTGCTGACCCGCCGTGCCGTGGCGATGCGTTGGGCCTGCTGCGAGTTCATCTCCGCGAAACCATAGGTCCAGTCTAGATGGGTGCGGTGCGCCGAACTCGCATCGATCACCCGAACGGCGGGGTTTTCGATGCTCGCTACAGCGTCGCGTGCGGCTTGGTCGGGCAAGCAGAGAATCGCGATGTCGCAGGCGTTGATGATTTCGGCGCGACGTTGCGGATCCTTGCGATGTTCGGGGCTGAGCGTGATAAGCCGCAGATCGGTCCGGTCGCGTAGACGTTGATGGATTTGCAACCCGGTGGTGCCTTGGTCGCCGTCGATGAATATAAGAGGACTTGCCATGGAATGCTCTCGGACATAGGAAATCAGGAGTTCCAATCTTCAGTGAGGGGCTAAGATAGGAAAAGTTGAATTTCTAAACGATGAAATTCAGCTTTTCTGAACAAGGAGTGACTCATGCGCGAAATCAGCCTGGACCGTCTGCGCACGTTGGTGGCCATTGCCGACCTGGGTTCGTTTGCCGAGGCGGCCCGTGTGCTGCACCTCGCGCCACCCACGGTCAGTTTGCATATTGCCGACCTGGAGTCGCGGGTTGGCGGAAAGCTGTTGTCGCGCACACGTGGGCGCATTCAGCCTTCGGCGATTGGAGAAACGCTGGTGGAGCGCGCGCGGCGCCTGTTGGCGGATGCGGAGCAGGCGCTTGAGGACGTGGAGCGTCAGGTGCAGGGCTTGGCCGGGCGTGTGCGGCTGGGTGCCTCCACAGGGGCCATCGCACAGTTGATGCCGCAAGCTTTGGAGACGTTGGGCCAACGCCACCCCGCTATCGATGTGCAGGTCGCGGTGCTCACGTCGCAGGAAACTTTGAAGAAGCTTGCCGAGGGCTCTTTGGAGATCGGTCTGGTCGCGCTGCCACAGACCCCGGTGAAGGAATTGCGGATCGAGCCATGGCGGCGGGACCCGGTCATGGCCTTCTTGCCGGCTCGCTGGGAATGCCCGGATGTTGTGACCCCCGGTTGGCTGGCCGCCCAGCCATTAATTCTGAATGACAAAACTACTCGGCTTTCGCGCTTGACCTCGGAGTGGTTCGCCAGTGATGGACGGCAGCCCACGCCGCGTATTCAACTGAACTACAACGATGCGATCAAAAGCCTAGTGGCGGCCGGTTATGGTGCGACGTTGTTGCCGCATGAAGCCTCCACGCCATTGCCCGATACCAGGATCGTCATGCGGCCATTACAGCCCTTATTGTGGCGTCAACTTGGTATTGCCCACCGTGGTGGGGACGTCGAGCGGCCTACGCAACATGTGCTGGATGTGTTGTGGGGGTTGAGTGCGGGCTAGGGCGATGTTGTCAGAGAAAGGACCGCTTTCGACCCGGTCATACGGTGATTGAGGTCCCAGGCGTCAGCTACCGCACCTGAAGCCGTCGTTCATCGCTCCAAAGCCGGTGCCTGTCTCCGTTCGCCCAGGCCAGGGTGTCGTAGTACTTGTGCAGCAGCTCGGTAATGGCGGCGGTGTCGTCGGTCATGGGGTTTCCTTGGGGTTGGCGGTGAGGACTGCCTGGACGCGTGCTTGCAGCGCGGGCAGCACGTCTTGTTGGAACCAGGGGTTGCGCACCAGCCAGCGATTGTTGCGCGGGCTAGGGTGAGGCAGGGGGAACGCTTGCGGCCAGTGCTCGCGCCAGGCTTCGACCACCCGGGTGAGCGGCGTCTTGCCAGTACCGAGGTGGTAGTCCATGGCGTAGCTGCCCAGCACGATGACCAGCGACAGGCGCTCGAAACGCTGCATGAAGGCTTCGCGCCAGGCGGGGGGCGCACTCCGGGCGTAGCGGCAGGTCACCGCTTTTGCCGGTGCCCGGATAACAGAAGCCCATGGGCAGAATGGCGATGCGGGTAGGGTCGTAGAAGGTGTCGCGGTCCACGCCCAGCCAGGCGCGCAGACGCGCGCCGCTGGCGTCGTCGAAGGGCACGCCTGAGGCATGGACCCGGGCCCCCGGTGCTTGGCCGGCGATGAGGATGGGCGCACTCGGGTGAAACTGGAAGACCGGCTGCACGCCGTGTGGCAGATGCGGTGCGCAGCGCGTGCAGGCGCGGACGTCGGTCAGAAAGGCGTCGAGTGTCGGCATGGCGCGCTTCCGGAAAGGGTGGCTCGCGCAGGACGGAGGTGCCATCCTGCGCGAAGCGTAACCCGGCAGCAAGTCAGTGCTGGGTCAGTGTCGGATAGCCCTGGATGAATACGCGGTCGGTCTTGGCCGCCGGCACATGGCAGCCCATGCAGTCGGCTTCGTAGCTGACGGCGACATTCTTGGCGGGGGCGTCGGCCTTGAACAGCGCCCAGCCCCAGCCGTCGCCCCACAAGGGGTTGCTGGCGAAACGGCCTTTGGCGTCCTAGACCATCACGAACCACACGGCCGCATCGGAACCCCAGACCACAGGGTTGCCAGTGGTCATGGCGCTGGTTTCGAGCTTGCGGATCTCTTTCACCAGCGTGGCGCCGTCCAAGAACTTGCCGGTCTTGCGGTAGTGCTCGGCCGAGGCCTTTTCGGTGTACACATCGTGCAAGCCGCGAGAGGCGGATTTTTCGTCCAACACCGCATATGAGCCCAGGTGGACGAAGTTTGTGCGGAAGTCTGTGGGGCGGCTGATGCCGCCCTGGCTGTCCACATAGGGCGAAAAGTCGCCGGCCGTGACGGCCAGTGGCAGGACGAGGGCGCTGGCGAGCAGAGCGCCGGTGAGTGCGATTTTCATCGTGTTCTCCTTATATGCCTATGGATTCTCCGATCAAGTCAGCACAGGCCATCTGACCTGTGCTGAAATAGCCCTCCGTCCAACTGCCTTCTACAAGTCCGCCATCCCATGAGCCAGATGAGCTTTTCCGATTTCGAGTACGCCGGTAAGCACAAGCAAACCCGTCGCGAGCGTTTCCTGGCCGAGATGGAACAGGTGGTTCCGTGGAGTGGACTGGTGGCGTTGATCGAGCCTCACTACCCAAAGGCTGGCGGTGGCCGCAAGCCTTATCCTCTGGAAACCATGCTGCGCATTCACCTGCTGCAGAATTGGTTCTCTTTGAGCGATCCCGCCATGGAAGAGGCGCTGTACGAGATCACTTCGATGCGCCAGTTCGCTCGTCTGACGCTCAGCGCTCCGATCCCCGAAGACACGACGATCATGAACTTCCGGCACCTGCTGGAGAAGCATCAGTTGGCGGCCGGCATTCTGGAAACCATCAACAATTACCTGCAAGACAAGGGCCTGTCGTTGCGCCAGGGCACCATTGTCGACGCTACCATCATCCACGCGCCCAGTTCGACCAAGAACAAGGAAGGCAAGCGCGATCCTGAAATGCATCAAACGAAGAAGGGCAACCAGTACTATTTCGGCATGAAGGCCCACATCGGCGCGGATGCTGAATCGGGTCTGGTGCATCACGTTCATGGTACCGCCGCGAACGTAGCTGACGTGACGGAGGTCGCTCAGCTATTGCATGGCGAAGAGAATGTCGTGTGTGCGGATGCGGGTTACACAGGCTTGGAAAAGCGGCCAGAACACGAGGGACGGCAGGTGATATGGCAGGTCGCTGCCCGCCGCAGCACCTACAAGCACTTGAGCAAACGCAGCGTGCTCTACCAAGCCAAGCGCAAGATCGAAAAGGCCAAGGCACAAGTGCGTGCGAAGGTGGAGCACCCGTTCCGGGTGGTCAAACGCCAGTTCGGCTATGTGAAGACTCGTTTTCGTGGCTTGGCCAAGAACACGGCGCAACTGACCACGCTGTTTGCCCTGTCGAATCTGTGGATGGTGCGCCGGCAATTATTGCCTGCTGCGGGAGAGGTGCGCCCGTGAGTCCAGATAACCAAGGCTTTGCCTTGGTTATCCAATAATCAGCGACTGAAAATCGGGCTTTTCGGCATCCCTAAGCTGCCCATTTTCGACTGATGAGCAACTTGTTCGGAGTTTCCCTATGGAGATCAGACGGCGACCACGGGGAAATCCACCGTGGTGTCGGCGATGTGGTTGGTGTAGTTGGTGAGCGTGTTCAGCGCGACGTTGGCGATCACTTCCAGTATCAGGCCGTCGTCGAGCCCCGCGCGGCGGTAGTTGGCCATGGCGTCGGCCGACACCACGCCGCGTTGCTCGACCAGCGCGCGGGCAAAGCCGGCGATTGCATCGTCAAGTGCGTTGGTCGCCTGGCCGGTGCGGGCCGCGGCGATGGCCTCTGCCGACAGTCCGGCACCTTTGCCGATCAGGGTGTGTGCGCTCAGGCAATACTGGCAGCGATTGGCTTGACCGGCAGCGAGCGCAACGATCTCGCGCTGGGAGGCATTCAGGCGGCCGGTGCCCAGCGTTTCGGACAAGCCGAGGTAGCCATTGAGCGCCGCCGGCGCGTGGGCCAGCGTGGCGAACAGGTTCGGCACCATGCCAAGCTTGGCTTTGACGGCCTTGAGTGTGGCAGCGGTAGCGGCGTCAGCGGTGTCGATGGTCAGGGGGGCGATTTGGGTCATGTCTATCTCCGTAGTGGGTGAGGTGCAAGAGCACGTGGGCATGATCGCCCTTTGTTTGGTACGATATGGCACGTAAAGTATCAAATACGTAACCTATCGTCTTATATGGAGAGTGGAATGGCGGATCGACTGGCCGGCTTGCTCCGGCACTACTCGCTTTCGGCGCGCGTTTTTCACAGCGGCGCCTTCTGTGGGCAGCATCATTACGCGGCGCCGCATGGCTATATCCATCTGGTGCGGCGCGGCCCGATTACGGTGCGTTCGCCCGTGCATGAAGATCTGCTGGTTACCGAGCCGAGCCTGCTGTTTTATCCGCGCGTGGCGTCGCATCGTTTTGTCGCCGCCCCCGGCGATACCGCTGAGCGGTTGTGTGCGGAGGTCGACCTGGGCGCTTCGACGGGCAATCCGTTGGCCATGGCCTTGCCGTCGATGCTGCTGATTCCGTTGGCGGACTTGCCCGGCCTCGGGCCGACGCTAGAGTTGCTGTTTGCCGAAGCCGAGCGCGACCAGTGCGGTCGGCAGGCCGCCATCGACCGCTTGTGCGAGTTGCTACTGATCCAGTTGCTGCGTTATCTGATGGATGGGCGGCTTGGCGCCACCGGACTGCTGGCGGGCCTGGCCGACCCGAAACTCGCGCGCGCCATAACCGCCATGCACGATGCGCCGCAGACCGCGTGGTCGCTCGAGGCGCTGGCGGCGAAGGCGGGCATGTCACGCGCGCGCTTCGCCGCCGCGTTCAAGGACGCGGTGGGCGTCACGCCGGGCGACTATCTGGCCGACTGGCGGATGAACGTCAGTTGCACCCTGCTCAAGCAGGGGCGGCCGGTGGCGGTGGTGGCCGACCGCGTCGGCTACGGCAGCCCGAACGCTCTGGCGCGCGCCTTCCGCGTGCGCATGGGCTGCGCCCCGCGCGACTGGCTGGCGCAGCAGCGCGGTGACGCGGCGCTCAGCGGTTCGTGAGTTTGAGTTCGATTCGCCGGTTCTTGGCGTAGGCGGCGCCGGTGTTGCGCTCGTCGAGCGGGTGAAATTCGCATCACGCCGGAACAACTGGCGGAACTCCAGGTGGCGATCCGTCAACGGCTGGTCAGTCTGTTCGTGCGGCGCGGCCGGCTGGACAAGGCTGAGTCAGTGGCGCAGGTAGCTGGATGACGCTGTCCCGCCCTGAGCCGACGCTCACAGGCGGGGATTTCCAGTGTCGTCATTGTCGGCTATTGGCCGGCAGCAGCCCGTCGTTGCCTGATGGATCCAACCCCTCCGCTGCTATAGTGCAGTCGGCTTCTGACGTTCAGTGCAGCCGTCTTCTGAAAACGACAGGTTGAACGCCAAAGAGGGGGCGGGAGCGCTGCAACCGGAGCAGCGTCAGAGCCTCCAGAATCGCCCACACAACGCGGAAGCTGTCAGTCAGGGGGCAAGCCTACCTTGGCACCAGAAACGCGCCCAGGAGGCCGCAGGGGGCGATTTTGGCCGCTGCAACTGTCCAACCTTGGCCGGGCCTCGCCGGGCCGAGTGGGGCGGCCTTCGACCAGGGCGGGCCGGCGACCGTCCGTCGGGCATGGAGGGGACGATAGAGAAAACGGACAAAATCGTACGCTAAGCGTGCGGCCTGTCAGGTTGAGGCCCTAGAGGTTGCAGGCGAGTCGTCAGAAAATGCTGGAATCGGCCCTATTCTGACACTGCCCAAGGTTCCGGCCTGACGCCCAGTTAGGGCATAGCTCAATATGACACATGGCTGCAAATCGCTAATTTACCAACTATAAAGAGCTATGCTCTCAAGAAGCGGTTGCGCTAACCGATACAGTATAAATTAGGCCCCAAGTATTATTTTATTTGCACAAAGGTAATGATTATGTTTTTCAATAAAAACAAACAACTGCTGGACACAGAAAATAAGCTCTCAGAACTACAGTGGCAGCTTGATTCAATAAATCGAAATGTCGCGGAAATCAGATTCAGGCCAGACGGGAGCGTAATCTATGCGAGCAATATCTTTCTAGAGATGCTTGGTTACAAACTCGAAGAAATAGCAGGGCAGCACCACAGAATTTTCTGCGAAAAGAATTATGCTAGCACAGCTGATTATTCGCGCTTCTGGCAGAAATTGGCTGACGGCCATCCTCTATCAAGTTTATTTAGGCGGCTGCGCAAAGACGGTAACTTAATATTGATTGAGGCTACTTATATTCCAGTTCAAAATCAAGATGGAAAAGTTATTGAAATCATTAGGCTCTGTACGAAAAGCCTTGATACTTGTTCATGCTGCGTTGAAAACAGCCTGGGAATGCTCATGTACTCCAGTACAGTCGGGCGCGACCCCGGCCGTTCCTCGGCTGTTTTCGCCTTGCCTGACCTGCGTCTCAAGACTTTTCGTACAGAGCCTAAGATTGGCTCAGATGTCACTCAGAGAGAAAACGAGTTACTCTCACTAAGAGCCGTCCATGCAGCCATCTCCCGCTCGATGGCGGAGATCGAGTTCACACCTAACGGTGACATTCTGCATGCAAATGAGAATTTCCTCCGTGCTATGGGTTATCGCCTCAGCGATATCAAGGGTCGACACCACCGAATGTTCTGTTTCGATAATTTTTATCAAGAAAATACAAATTTTTGGCAGAGTTTAAAGGGAGGAACTTTTTTCAGCGGGCAATTTGAGCGCAAGACCGCATCGGGAGAGACCATCTATCTTGAGGCCACCTACAACCCCGTCGTTGATGAAGCCGGCCAGGTTGTGAAAGTGTTAAAATTTGCCACCGACGTCAGCTCGCAGAAGCATAAGGCTGATGAAATCCGTCAAGCCGCAGAGCTTTCCTTCACCACCGCCGAGGAGACATCTCAAATTTCCGTGCGGGGCATGGAGTCCCTTGCTAGTTCAATTGAATTATCTCAGAGCACACTTAATTTAATAAACGGTGCGGTTATTTTGATTACACAGCTAAATGCTCAGGCTAAAGATATCGAGAAAATTGTTACCACCATCCAAGGCGTGGCAGAACAAACTAACTTACTAGCACTTAACGCCGCAATTGAAGCTGCCCGAGCGGGTGAAATGGGCCGAGGCTTTGCTGTAGTAGCCGACGAGGTTCGTCAGTTGGCAGCTCGAACTAGCAGTGCCACCGTGGAAATCCAGAATGTGGTAACTGCTAACGGAAAGCTTACTCAGCAACTGAATATAGATATGAACAGCATCGCTAGAAGCGCCGAAGAAAACAACGATCAGATCGCAACTGTAACAACTATTATGCGTGAAATCAGTGACGGTGCAGACCATGTTGCCCGTACCGTATCGACGTTGTTCAAAGACAATAGCTAGTGTCCAGTTTTAGGCAAAATCAGGATCGGAACTTCGAGCCGCAGCGCTACAGAGCCAGAAGCCCAAACTTGGTGACGGCCATCGTGCTATGGAACACGATGTATCTGGAGCGCATCACTTGGGGCTGGTCGAGGCAAGTCGGTGGGCGGCGAGCTGCTGCAATACCTGTTGCCGCTGGGCTGGGAGCACATCAACCTGACTGGCGATTACGTCTGGCGGCAGAGCCGCAGGCTGGAGGTCGGGAAGTTCAGGCCGCTACGATTGCCCGGAAAACCTTAGCGTACGATTTTTTCCGAATTCTGCGGGCACCCCAGGAAGCGATGATGTTCATGGCAAGTCCTCCACGTGTGGGAGGACAAGGATGGCTAGCCAGAGCAGTAGTCGCTAACCGGCTGCGTGCCGCCGAGCCGTTCTCGCCGATTTTTTTTGCAGGTTCGCGATGATGTTTTCCAAACGATTTTGCACCACACCAAGCTGAGCACGCTGACTATCCAGGTTGCTGATTGCGTCATGCCCCCAAGGCGCTCTGCTCACTTGACGCGGTGCTGACATCAATAGCAGCTACATTATCCCGCAGGCTACACTGTCCGCATAAGCGCTGGCTCAGCGCCCGTATCCAAATTCTGATTGATAGACTGGCCAATGGCAAAACACTTGAAAGTTTTTTCGGCAAAAGTGATTAGTCGATTTACTGATGCCCGATACACGCATACCAATTGAAACATAATTATTAATTTTGGCTAACAACTAGAAGTGCCGGCCAATTTTGGCTTTACGGGCACATACTTAATTATTTTTGTTTAGCAGAAAATTATGCCTGATATAGACTTAGCCATACTTACGCCACTTACACTGACCATAAACGGAATTGTCGCAGGTTATATGTTGTTGTTAGCTAGGTTAAATATAGCCCAGCCCGCGTTTAACCATTGGGCTGCGTCATGCATTATTTTTATTTTTGCCAGCCTGCTTGCGGTGTCTCGCCTGTATCAAGTTACCCCTATTATCAGTGTCTGGCTTGCCCACAGTTTACTAGCCCTACCACCCATTCTGATTGCAACCGGTTTGCTGCGTTTTTTTCGTGGTACCGAAACAGCCTTGCCGACAAAAATGCTTGGTAGTATTTTTGCGGTTTACGCCACGCTCTTGTTTTTTACTTATAAGTTGTCATACAGCGCGCCGATCCTAACGGCAGCAGCGATAGCACTGGCATGCTTTTGGTGTATTGCGCTGCTTAATTTAAATACAATGCAGCGCATTATATCCAGGCTATTGCAGGGCGTTTTGCTGCTGCATGCGCTAGCCATGTTTGCAGAAATTACACTCTATATAGATCAATGGCAGCTTCCGCTAACGCGCCACATAGAACTCTACTTAAAGCTAACACTCATCAGCCACCTACTGCTGACAACCATTGCCAGTATGCTGTTGCCGTTGCTGTTATTTGTTCATCGTGAACAAAATCTTATGTTGCAAGCAAACAGAGATGAACTGACACAGCTACCCAACCGTCGCCATTTTTTACGTAAATCCTCCGCCTATATGGCAAAGGCCACTGGCAGCTCGTCGGTGATAATTATGATGCTCGATTTGGATAATTTTAAATCCATCAATGACACCTTTGGTCATGCCGTTGGTGACGCAGCACTAAAACAGGTCGCCCGTGCACTGGAAATAGAGTTGCGCAAAACCGATTTTATTGGTCGTATGGGCGGGGAAGAATTCGCTATTGTGATGACCGACACCACTGAAGCAGAAGCACGAGCAATTGCTGAACGCTTGCGTCAAAAAGTTGAACTTCGAGCCCGTGTTATTGAGGGTAATCAGGTCAACTTAACCATCAGTATTGGTGCCACTTGCAGCTACAAACACAATAGCTCAGGTTTCCAGGCACTACTCAAACTGGCAGATGATGCTTTGTTTGAAGCCAAACGCCGTGGTCGCAACCAGGTTGTCTTTGACTACGCTAAAAATGATGCGAAAAGTATCGCTGACTCATAGCGCACAATACCGCCCGCCACCACGACAATCGCCTTCACGGTCAAGGTGGCAGCCTCCGCTGCTATCACCATTACGGAAGCTGCTGCCCAGTATGACGGGATCGGGAACTGAGAAAGCCCATTTTCCCCTGAGAGTTCAAAGCCTAATAGTGAGGCAAGCAAAAATAGAGCATATCAGTCCGCTTTTTGGCCGAATGCAGCGTTCACTATCGGCTGCTATCGGCCAAAAAGCGGTCCTTTGGGGAATCTCCGAACAAGCCTTCAGTTATGCGAGAATCCCCGCAACACCTGATCCGAGCCGCCCATGAGCCAGATGAGCTTTTCCGACTTTGAGTACGCCGGCAAGCGCAAGCAGA
>NZ_BCBT01000086.1:0-17290 GCF_001320965.1 Pseudomonas sp. NBRC 111143
CGCAGGTGTCGACGTTGTTGTTGCCGAAGGCGGCACGCACCAGCTTCTGCACCAGATAGGCTTCTTCGTTGGTGCAACGGCTGGAGGTGATACCGCCGATCGAATCGCGTCCGTACTTGAGCTGAATACGTCGGAACTCACTGGCGGCATAGGCCAGCGCCTCATCCCAACTGACTTCCTGCCATGGGTCTTCAAGGCGCTTGCGGATCATCGGCGTGGTGATGCGATCCGGGTGGGTGGCGTAGCCCCAGGCGAAGCGCCCCTTGACGCAGGCGTGACCGTGGTTGGCGCCACCGTTCTTGTCCGGGACCATGCGCACCAGTTGATCGCCCTTCATCTCGGCGCGGAACGAGCAGCCCACCCCGCAATAGGCGCAGGTGGTGATCACCGCACGCTCCGGCTGGCCGAGCTGGACCAAACTCTTCTCAGTCAGGGTCGCTGTCGGGCAGGCCTGCACGCAGGCGCCGCACGACACGCACTCGGAGGCGAGGAAATTCTCGCCACCGGCCGCTGCCACCCGCGACTCGAAGCCTCGACCACTGATGGTCAGGGCGAAGGTGCCCTGAATGTCTTCGCAGGCACGCACACAGCGGCTGCAGACGATGCACTTGCTGGGCTCGTAGTCGAAGTACGGGTTGGAGACGTCCTTGGCCTCGTCAAGATGGTTGGCGCCGTCATAGCCATAGCGCACCTCGCGCAGGCCCACCTGGCCGGCGACTGTTTGCAACTCGCAGTTGCCATTGGCAGAGCAGGTCAGGCAGTCCAGCGGGTGATCGGAGATGTACAGCTCCATGACATTGCGCCGCAGGTCGGCCAGGCGCGGCGTCTGGGTGCGCACCACCATGCCTTCGCTGACCGGCGTGGTGCATGAAGCCGGGTAGCCGCGCATACCTTCGATCTCGACCATGCACATGCGGCACGAGCCGAAGGCTTCGAGGCTGTCGGTGGCGCACAGCTTGGGGATGCTGGTGCCCAGCAGCGCGGCGGCGCGCATCACCGAGGTGCCTGCGGGGACGCTGATCGCACGGCCGTCGATGTTCAGGCTGACCTGCAGCTCACTGTCGCGGGCAGGCGTGCCCAGGTCGATGTCGCTGTTGGCGGGGTCGAAATAGTTGATCATTGTGCGGCCTCCGAGCTGGCCAGACCGAAATCGGCGGGGAAGTGCTTGAGGGCGCTGGCCACCGGGTAAGCGGTCATCCCGCCCATGGCGCACAGCGAGCCGTACTGCATCGTGTCGCACAAATCGCGCAGCAGGTGCGCCTGGTCTTCGCGCGCAGCAGGGTCGCTGCTGGCGATCAGGCGATCCACCACCTCCATGCCGCGGGTCGACCCGATGCGGCACGGCGTGCACTTGCCGCAGGATTCCTCGGCGCAGAACTGCAGGGCGAAACGCGCCATGCCGGCCATATTCAGCGTGTCGTCGGCGACCACCACACCGCCATGGCCGATCATCGCGCCAATGGCGGCGAAGGCCTCGTAGTCCAGCGGCGTATCGAACTGCGACGGCGGCACCCAGGCACCCAGCGGGCCACCGACCTGCGCAGCTTTCAGCGGACGACCACTGGCGGTACCACCGCCATACCCCTCGACCAGCTCACGCAGGGTCAGGCCAAAGGCACGCTCGACCAGCCCACCCTGGCGCACGTTGCCCGCCAGTTGGAACGGCAAGGTGCCCAGCGAACGGCCCATGCCAAAGTCGCGATAGAAGGCTGCACCTTTTGCCAGGATGATCGGCACCGAAGCCAAGGTCAGGACGTTGTGCACCAGCGTCGGCTGGCCGAACAGGCCCTCGAGCGCCGGCAGCGGCGGCTTGGCGCGCACGATGCCGCGCTTGCCTTCGATCGACTCCAGCAGCGCCGTTTCCTCGCCGCAAATATAAGCACCAGCCCCCACACGCACTTCGAGCTCGAAGGCCACGCCGCTGCCGGTGACGTCCAGATAACCGGCTTCGCGGGCCAGCATCACGGCCTCGTCGAGCACTCGAATGGCGTCCGGGTATTCGGAGCGCACATAGATATAGCCTTTGCTAGCGCCGACCGCGAGGCCGGCGATGATCATGCCTTCGATCAGCAGGAACGGATCGCCTTCCATCAGCATGCGGTCGGCAAAGGTGCCGGAGTCGCCTTCGTCGGCGTTGCAGACGATGTACTTCTGCCCGGCCGGTGCCTGGCGCACGGTGCGCCATTTGATACCCGCTGGAAACGCAGCCCCGCCTCGGCCACGCAGGCCGGAATCCAGAACCGCGGCAACCACTGCATCGCCGTCCATCAATGCAGCCTTGCGCAAGCCCTCGAAGCCCCCATGGGCTTGATAGTCGTCCAGCGAACATGGCCGGGTGATGCCTGCGCGGGCAAACAGCAGGCGCTGCTGGGTCTTCAGGTAAGGGATCTGTTCGACAGGGCCCAATGCCAGTGGATGCTCAGCCCCTTTGTCCAGGGCCTCCAGAAGGCCCGGCACGTCTTCGGGCATGACCGGCCCGAAGCCCAGGCGCCCTTCGGCGCTTTCCAGCTCCAGCAATGGCTCGAGCCAATACAGGCCACGCGAGCTGGTGCGCCGGATCTGCAGCGGCAGTTGCCGCTGCGCGGCCTTACGTTCGAAGGCCTCGGCGACCTGGTCGGCGCCGACTGCGCGAGCCAGCGAATCGCAGGAAATACACAGCTTGATCATGCGCCCGCCTCCACCCTGCAGCTGTTCACCAAAGCCTGCAGACGCTCGGGCGTGAGCCGCGCGTGCACCTGGCCGTCCAGCTCCAGCGCTGGCGAACAGGCGCAAGCGCCGAGGCAGTACACCGGGCGCAGACTCAATGCACCGTCTGCAGTGGTGCCATGGTCGTCCAGCCCGAGCTGTTCGCGCAGTTGCGCGGCCAGGGCTTCGGCGCCGCGGCTCTGGCACGACTCGGCGCGGCACAGGCGCAGGGTGTGGCGTGCCGGGGGCGAAGTGCGGAAATCATGGTAGAAGCTGATCACCCCACGCACCTCGGCGAGGCTGAGGTTCAGCGCATGGGCGATCTCGGGGACTGCTTCATCGGGTACATGGCCCAGGCCTTGCTGGATGGCGTGGAGGATCGGCAACAGCGCGCCGGGCACCTCCTTGTGGTTGTCCAGCACACGCTGGATCAAGGGCAGGTCAAGCGTCTCTTCAGGCATACAGCGGACCTCGGCAACCCGGATCCGCCCGAAGGTGCGGGCAGGTGTCCGGCGGTGTTCTGCTGTGGCGTTCCGGGCCTGTCACGGTCACAGGATCACGGTCGCCCACCTCGTCCAAGCCGGTGCGTCTGTGCGCACTCGGTCCTCGGACATCCTGATAAGAATGGCACCGTTGGCCGAAAACGATAGCGCGCAAGCGACAGGGCACATCCTGAAACCGACGCATGCGAGACTGCACATAAGCTCACCTCCACAAGCGCAGTGCCAATCAGGGAAAGATAGTTTCGAGTAATTTCACAACATTTCACTTAGTTAATAGCTTGCCGATTACAATGGCGATTTACCAAACAACACTTCACTTGACAGGTAATTGAATTCACAACTTCCGCCGGGGCAATCACCTCATTTAGCAAACGCGTGAAAACGATAATAAATTCACGCTTCGCACGTTTCTTTTACAATTTGAAACAAATATGACTTGTTGTCTCCTTATCGTCGGAATCCTCCTGTATCACTAGGTCCGGCCCCATGAAAACCTCGAACACCGACGCCCCTGGCACAACGTCCTCGGACAATCCCCTCGCCCGTTTCGAAACCGCGGTCACCCGCTCGCTTTCCAACTTCAAGGACACGCCAGACCCCACGCCGGCCGGCAACAAACGCTTCGTCGTCGCCGCCGCGGTCGACAACAAGAAGGAAGCGGAAATCGCCGCCGCGCTGGCCACCCACGACCCGGAAGTCATCAAGCACCTCAACGATCCCAACCTCGCCGATATCGGCAACACCGGCATCCCGCTGGCCAACATCGCCTCGATCACCAAGCTCTCCGACAACGTCCTGGACCTCAAGACCCGCGACGGCCGCGACATCGTCATCATCAAGCAGATGACCCCCTACCTGTTCGACGGCATGGCCAGCAAGACCGACGCCGTGGACGCCCTGAACAAGAGCAAGGCCGAGGGCTATCGCATCGCCCAGGCCGGCGATGTGCCACCGGGCATGGACGACTACAAGTTCATCGGCCCTGCCGACGAGGTCGGCCCCGGCCTGATTCGCTACGAAACCCAGTCCGGCGACAAGGTGATCGTCGCCAACGAGACCAACCATGCCCTGTTCGACCAGGTGAAGTCCGACGGCGAAGCCCTCACCCTGATCAACAAGAGCGAGCAGGAAGGCTATCGCCTGGCCAGGGCCGACGAGCCCGCCGATGGCATCAAGGCCATCGGTACGCCCGAGGAACTGGGCCACGGCCTGATTCGCTACGAAACCGAAAGCGGCGAGAAGATCATCGTCTCCCAAGGCATCAGCCCGGATCTCTATGCCTCGATGAGCAAGGCGTCCAACGGCATCTTCGGTGTCGACGGCGCGGTCGACACCAGCTGGATCGACAACTCCAAGTACGCCAGCGGTGTGCGCGACTGGGACACCATCACCGGCAACAAGGGCGGCGACAAGCCCACCCAGGCCGAAAAAGACCTGGAGCGTCCGCGCGCCGCATCCAAGATGCTCAGCGATAACTGGGACAAATGGGGCCTGCACGACCGCAAGATCGACTTCGCCAACCCACCCAGCGACCTGCCGCCCGAGGCGCAGGCCACGCTCAAGTACCTGGCGGGCAGCCCGAGCCTGATGAACGCCCTGGACAGCGGCGGCCTGGGCAAGAGCGATGGCGTCATCACCCACGCCGATGTCGACAAGTTCATCAGCCAGCAGAACAAGGACCTGTCGGCCGCCTCCTCTTCCTATTCGAAATTCCTCTCGAAAAACCCGGGCGCTTCCGACCTGGCCAAGGAAAACGCCAAGTCCGCAGCCATCGTCATGGCCAACATCTCGTTGGTCAGCAGCGCCGGCCCGCAGATGGAAGGCGCCAACCAGCGCGCCAACAACGGCAGCCTGACCACGGACAACCTCAACGCGATCAAGTCCGACAGCGGCCTGAGCCCCGAGCTGACAGGCGCTGCCGGTTACTGGTCCAACCCAGGCATGTGGCACGTGATGGACTCGGCCGGCGACCACCCCGCGACCGCCTCCTCCGACGGCATCGTCCAGCAGAAGAACATCGGCGCCTGGCTGGAAAACCAGGCGCCGAAGGACGACCACGGCGTGCTGATGATGCTCAGCAACGCCTCGATTCGCGGCTCTCTGGCGGGCGTGGACACCTCCAAGCTGACCAAGGATGTGCTCGAGCACCCCGAGAACTACGACGGCAAGACCAAGGCCGCGGCCATGCTGGAGATCACCGACGCGCGTGCGCGCCTGCAGGCCAGCGACAAGGTCGACGGCGACCTGTATGCCGGCATCACCGCCGACAGCCAGTACCACCTCAACCCGACCAAGTCCAAGGTCATGAAGCAACTGGACGATGCCATCTCCAAGCTGGGCAACGACGCGGACGTCAAGGCCTACATGGCCGCAAACCAGGGCCCGGGCATGCGCGACATCATCAACGCCGACCCGGCGATGAAGAAAGCGCTACAACACAGCCAGGACAGCCAGATCAACAGCGGCAACATCATCAACACCGCCCTGGCCACCAAGGACGCCAATGGCAACCGGTTGTCGCTGCCCGACGCCCTCGCCCTGGCCGGTACCGATGCCACCCTGACCGACCTCGCCCTGGGCGGCGACGGCAACGTCGACCTGGCATCGATCGCCGACAAGTCGGGCAAGTCCGGGGATATCGAGCAGTATTTCCGCGAGCACATCCTCAACGGCAAGGACCTGGAGGACGGCCTGTCCAAAGGCGGCGACCCGATGACCGTCATCGGCCAGTACGCCTCCAATGCCGCGCTGTTCAAAGAGTTCCTCGGCGACAAGGTGACGCCGCAGGAAGCCTCCGAAGTCGGCCAGCGCATCAACCAGGCAGTGTCCGATTCGCTGATCGACGGTGCCGACAAGAATACGCTCAAGGATATCTTTGGCGACGGCAACGGCAACTTCGATGAAAACAAGGCCAAGGCCATCATCGACAAGGCCATGGCCGACGATCCAGACATGTTCAAGGACTCCAGCGGTGCGCCGATCCGCCCGCAGGATGTGATCTCGATGCTGCGCTCGGTGTGGGACACCAACCGCCAGGGCGAGAAGATCAGCGACGTCCTGCCCAAGTCGATCGACGGTCTGAAGCTCAATGTCAGCGAGTCGTACAAGCAAGGCCTGCTGCACATCGGCAGCGCCCTGCTCGCCGGTGGTGTGCTGGCTGCGCGTTCCGCCACCGGTGGCAACAGCCCGACCGACAACGCCTCGCGGGTTTCGGCAGGCATGCAGTTCGCCGGCCTGATCATCGAGGGCGGCACCAAGTACGCCAAGGAAGCCGGTTATGGCATGGTCTGGAAACCCACCCCGGTCGACCCGTCCAAACCCGCGCCGATCGGCGAATTCCCGACCGGCAAGATGGTGCAGAACACCGACGGCATCAACCGCCTGGGCAACCTGGGCAAGGTCATCGGCGGTGCGGGCAGCTTCATCGGCGGCGTGCTGGGCCTGATCAGCGGCGTCAACAGCGCCTTCGCCGGTGACAAGGTCGGGGCCGGCTTCTCGCTGACCACCGGCGCGCTGGGTACAGGTGCAGCGATCACCTCGATCATCGAAGGCGGTGCGGGGCTGTTTGGCCTGGCCGATGTCGGCGCCATCGCCGGTGCCTTCTCCGGCGTGTTGGGCTGGGCCACGGCGGGGATCGGGCTGGTGGCAGGGATCGTGCTGCCGATCATCGAAGTGGCCAAGCGCGAGAAGATGCAGGACCAGTTCTTCGGCGAACTCAAGCCGGTGCTGGACAAGTACGACCTCACCGGCGGGCCGATCACTAAGGAGGATCGTGACGAGGAATACAACTTCGCCTACGGCTGAGGCAAGGCTGCCCGCGCCTGCAGCCCCGCGATACAGGGTTCTCAAAACCTGCGTGGGCCTTGTGGGAGCGGGCTTGCCCGCGAAAAAGACGCCGCGGCAGATGCCGGTCATCGCAGGACAATATCTACTTGATCCGACGCGCGCTTACTTCGCCGCCTCGGACAATTGCTGGATCAATGCCACCGTCAGATAAAGCCTCGGCGCGATGCTCGACAGCTCGATGTACTCGTCATCGGCATGCAATCCCGCTCCCACCACGCCCATGGTTTCAAGCACTGCCGGCTTCTCGCTGCCGGGCACGTAGGCATAGCCCGCATCAGTCCCGAAACGCATGGCGATCGGCTCGATATTGCGATCGATCTTCGCGTAGAGCGCCTGGGCGGTTTTCGCCAATTGCTCGGAGCCGGCGTTCTTCGCCAACGGCGGGCGGCCCTTGTCGAGGCGCACCGTCACGTCGGTGCCGTCGATGAGTTTTTTCTGCACCAGGCGTTGCGCTTCGGCCAGCACTCGGTCGCTTTCGCTCAGGTCCGAGTAGCGCATGTCCGCCTCGGCCGTGGCGCTGGCGGGAATGATGTTGCGCTTGTCGCCCGCCTTGACCATCGTCCAGTTGACCGTGGTGCCTTTGGCCGGGTCGCCGAGGTCCTTCAACTGCAGCATCTGGTGGGCCAGCTCCATGGCGGCATTACGCCCAGCCTCGGGTGCGGAGCCTGCGTGGGAAGACTTGCCTTTCACTTCGAGAAATACGCCATTGATGCCATTGGTCGCAACCGTCACCGCATCCTTGTCCGGTGGCTCGTACGAGAACACGTAGTCATGCTTGCGCGCCAGCTCCGCGATGATCGCCTTCGAGCCGCTGGAGCCGGTTTCCTCATCCGGGTTGAACAATACGGTCAAGGTGCCGAAGCCTTTGAACTTCTCGTCCTGCAGCAGCTTCAGCGAATGCAGGATCATCGCCACACCACCTTTGGCATCCGCCACGCCAGGACCATAGGCCCGCTCGCCCTCGACCTTGAACGGCCGCTTGGCAGCGGTGCCCGGCAGGAACACCGTGTCGTAGTGGACCATCAGCAGGAACGACTTGCTGCCGGTGCCCTTGAAGGTGCCGACGATATTGTCGCCCGCCGACGGGCTGGCCGGGCTGGTCTTGACCTCGGCACCCAACGCCTTGAGCCGCTCGACCAGCAAGGCGCTGACGGTTTTCAGCCCCGGCGCCTGGCCGGTTCCGGTATCGACATTGACCAGTTGCTTGACGGTGGCGAGATAGGCCTTCTGCTCGGCTTCGGCCTTTTTCAATAGCGCGTCGGGAGTCAGGTTGGCGGCGAGTGCGGAAAACGACAGGAATGACAAGGCGATGGCAGCGGCGATCGATGAGCGTCGGATGGGCATGCGAAGTCCTTTATCAATGCAAGGGGAACCTGCAGCTTTGACCATCGATGGCGCTGGCGCCAGCTTTGTAGACCATTTTATGAAGTGCAGGCCATTGGCCTTGATGCAAGAAACCCCGCGATTGCGGGGCTGGGGATTCAGGCAAAGACCTTGATTGTCAGTGCGGTGATACCCGCCACTGCTGTCACCAGACCGGTAGCGATGCCGATCGGGTACCAGAAGGTTTCTCGGGTCAATTTGCCTGCTTCGGCATTGAGCTTGCGAGTCTCTGCCATCAGTTTGGCGATTTCGACGTGAATCTTCTCCGCTTCGGCTTGGGGCATGTCGTATGGATGCATGAGTCTTCCCTTCGGTGCGGGCTGTTTGTGGATTTCGACATGGTGCGAGTTGATTGAGGCGAATAATCTATCGTAAGGCGGATGCCCGGCAAAGTCAGCGGGAAGCTATCCAGGCCGTAGGGGGGTTCGCGGGCAATGTTTCCCTGACGTACTGACCGTCGGGGCCGCGGCAAGCAAGGCTCTACAGGGCAAATACCTGGTGCTTTTGGGAAACTGGCGCCCTGAACGCCTCCTGTCACTGCTCTGTGGGTACAGCACCCCCAAACGATGGTTACAACGCGACAAAATTGTCGAAATTGAATACGTTGCACGAACGCACCGCATCACACGTTTCAACCCCACGTACCACGTGCCCTGAATCCTCCCGCCGGTTCAGCGTTACATTGATGATGGATTGGGGGCATTCTTCCTAAAACACCCAAATCACGAGGCCTCTACAGCAAACCTTACTCACTCGTACCAATTTTGTACCATCAGCGCTAGAAAAAACGCAGTCGCATACCTCCTCTCAGCGTCGATCTTGCTTCAAAAACTCCCTCCCAGTAATGTCAAGGATTCTTATCAGCAGAGCCCGCGGAGGGCATGAGTGACTAATTTCGTGTTCTCGAGGCGAGCGATCCAGACATGTATCAACTCACTGGACCAAACCCTTGACATTTCTCAGCTTGCTGCGATTGTGAAGCGCCTCAATGCTAGAGATGAATCTAGACTTCATGCAATGTGGGAGGTGGCTATTCTGTCAGCACTTTCCAATGCTGGAGCCCTTCAACATGAGGAAGCTCTGGCAAACGGCCGCTGCCCTGACATTTCCTGGAAGATAGACCAGCCGGGCGAAGGGGGTTTCACTGTCATAGGAGATATAACCACCATATCCGATGACGGCCTCGAAGATCAAAACCCCTTCAAATTTGTAAGCAGAGAAATAGTTCGACTGGCGTCGAAATATGGATTGTGCCCAGGCAGTTTTTGGATCGATGTTCGTGGCGAAACTGTCGGACAGCCACACAAAAGTAAGATGCGTTTAATGCTGCCAGAAAAATCCGCCCTCAGCAACTTTATCAAAACCGAGCTTGAGCCGTGGATACAAAAAATAAAGAGCAACAGCACAAAAAAATCCGTATTCGATCATCCCGAAGACTCTATCGGCCTTACGATCATATACGACCCTGATTGGAAGAACGGTGGCGGTAGTTACGCAAGCTATACAGTAGCAACTTCAAAATCTACAAACCCTCTATTCAGCGCCCTAAAAGGAAAAGTCAAGCAATTAAATGGCGCACCAGATGACGCAGTTCGTATTATTTTTGCATGCGACGGGGGTTGTGACCTTATTAGGCGGGGCAGAACGGGAAGGTCCCACTACACTTACAACTCAATAGAAGTAGCTGAGGACTTCCTCCGACAGAACAGCAGCATTGACTTTGTTTTGTTGAGCACAATACATGAAGTCCATCATCCCTTTGGCTTACCGACCAAATACAGCATGAGCTATGAGCTAATCTGCGCCCCCCCAAAGTTCCGATCCCCTCGTGTGACAGATGAGTGCATTGAGTCCCTCACTAGAGCCTTAAACAATGCCTTACCAAACATCCCCCAGCCACTTCGCCCTGCGTATAACGCCGCATCGCTCTTGAAAACACCAGGTGTCGGCCATGATCGATTAGGAGCATACTCGATGCAAGGTAACAAAGTAACAATTTCCTCCAGAGGCTTGATCAAGTTACTAGCAGATGAGATTTCCGCAGAAGAGTTTAAAAAAGCACACCAATGGGAAGACTCTGGCTTTGATCAGAACCCTTTCACAAGGCACCTTAACAATGGCCTAATGATCAGCAAAATAGAAGTAACTTCAGGCAACGATATAGATGATGATGAAATTACGTTCACCATCGATAAATGGGACGCCGCCAACAGCCCTTTCAGGACGCCCAACACTAACGAATAAAAATAAGCCCTTTAGCATCGTATGACAGGGCGATCACGCAGCCGTCGTTGTTGCTCAACACGACAATCGGGGGTAACGCCCAATCAGGCCGGAACACGCGCTTACAGCTCGCATAAAACGATTTGTAGTCGATCAGCGCGAAAACTTGATCACTGCGCATGGTCACACACGCTGTCGCGCACCATACCCCGATTGTGCCGGAGTATTGACGAGAAAAAGCGCCAAGCCCTGTATACAAAGGGCTTTGGCGCTTTTTATGTCGGCGGGAAGAGCCCGCAAGGGGCATAGAGGGGCATGGAATGGCGCTTGGTTTGCCCCATTTTTGCCCCACTCCCCTCTACCGAACTCGCCACAATTGGTCGATCCGCGTGGTATATGACCTACTCATCAGCTCGCGGCGCATACCCCAATCGGGGGTGCGCGGGACGCTACCAGCCCTCATTGTGCCTCGCCCATATCGGTCGTTGATCTGGTCCACCACCGACATCAGTTTTACGCTCGCCACAGGCTGCGTGATCGCGAAGAGATCGTCCGTGAATTCACCTGGCTGGCACAAGTCGAGTAGTAGCACTTCGGCCTTGCTGTATCGATATCCCTCCCTGAAAACACGTTCCACCGCGCTTGTCGCCGCTCTAGTCAGCAGTAGCGTATCGTTCGTAGGGTAAGGCAGCTCCACAAGCGCCCCCTGCGCATGATGCAGCTCATCAGGATTGAACATGCCGGTACGGATACTCACTCGCATGCGCTTGCATACCGAGCCCTGCGCCCGCAGCTTTTCGGCCGCTCGCCCGGTGTAGGTGGCCACGGCCTGCTTGATCGGGACAAGCTCACTCAGCCGCTTGCCGAACATCCTGCTGCAGCAGATCTCCTGCTTCGGGGGTGCTGCCTCATCCAGCTCCAGGCAGGGAACGCCAGCCAGCTCGCGCGCGGTCTTCTCTAGGACCACGCTGAACTTGTCCCGCAACATGCGCGGATCAGCCTTTGCCAGGTCCATGGCTTTCTGAATCCCCATGCTCTGCAGGTGCTCGGTCATCCGCCGCCCAATACCCCACACCTCCTTGATCTCGGTATTACGCAACACCCAGTCACGCTCGAAGTCCGTCGTGATATCGACCACGCCGCCCGTGTGCGCCTGCAGCCGCTTTGCGGTGTGGTTGGCCAGCTTTGCGAGGGTCTTGGTACGCGCGATGCCTACACCGACCGGTATGCCGGTACGCTGCAGCACCTTGGCCCGCACGTCGCGGCCGAACTGGGTCAAGCTGCCCTGCACGCCTGTAAGATCGGCGAAGCACTCGTCGATCGAATAGACCTCAGCCGCAGGCACCATCGATTCGATGATCGACATTACGCGCTCACTCATGTCGCCATACAGCGCGTAATTGGAGGAGAACGCCACCACGCCGTGCCGCTTCAGCTTCTCGCGGCATTGGAAGTAAGGTTCTCCCATCTTCACGAACGGTTTAGCGTCATAGCTGCGCGCGATCACGCAGCCGTCGTTGTTGCTCAGCACCACGATAGGGGTTTTGGCCAGATCCGGCCGGAACACGCGTTCGCAGCTCGCGTAGAACGAGTTGCAATCGATCAGCGCAAACACCTGGTCACTGCGCATGATCGCGCACGCTGTAGCGAACCACACCCCAGATGACCAGGTCATCGTCCTCCATCACGTACCGGGGCGGATAACGGGGGTTTTCGGACTGAAGCATCACCACCCCACCCCGCCTGTGCAGGCGTTTGCAGACAGGCTCAGCGTTGATCGCAGCGATCACAATGTCGCCATGCTCTGCATCCTTGCTACGGTCTACGATAAGAAGGTCGCCGGAAAAAATGCCAGCGCCCTGCATGCTGTCGCCCTCCACTTGCACCAGGTACACATGGGGCGCCCGTAGCTCGAATAGCTCATCCAGCGAGATGTGACGCTCCAGATGATCCGCCGCTGGCGAGGGGAAGCCTGCAGGCACTCGAAACGAGTACACGGGCAGCAACGCAGGGCCACCGGTCGGGACTCCCAGGAAAGTGATGGTCATGAGGGGTTATTCCAGATAGATAACTGTATATATGTACAGTTAACTGTCAGATCTTTCGCCCGTCAACGTGAGGGGTGTGGAAGCCGACGAACGAGCGAGGTGAGGTATGTGCGGGCGCTACTCGATCTACGAACCCATGGACAACTACCTCCGACAGTTGAGCCTCGACCTGGTCGTGATCAATGGCTATGACCACGAGCAGATCAATCGATACAACGTCGCCCCCTCCACCCGAGTGGAGGTGATTCGACCTGCGCCGGAAGGGTTGAGGGTGGATCGAGTGAAATGGGGATGGGCGCCGTTTTGGGCGAAGGGTAAGCGTCCTGACCCAATCAATGCGCGGGCAGAAACGGTGGCGACGGGGAAGTTCTTCAAATCGCTTTGGACGAATGGCCGAGCCTTGGCACCGGCGAACGGCTGGTACGAGTGGGTACTCGATCCAGCAGACCCAAAGCGCAAGCAGCCCTATTACATCAGCTCAAATTCAGGTGAGCCCTTGTTCTTTGCTGCCTTGGCGGAAGTGCATGACCAACTCCAGCCGGACGAGCGTGACGGCTTCGTAATCATTACCGCCGACGCCGATGAGGGTTTGCTCGACGTCCATGACCGCAAACCGCTGGTACTCACCCCAGATGGTGCCAGGGAGTGGATCGACCTCAACACAACGGCAGAACGTGCCGAAGAAATCGTGCGACAAGGCTGTCGCCCCGCTGCCGATTTTAAGTGGCACCCTGTCTCTAAGCTGGTGGGGAATGTTCGCAATCAGGGAGCCGAGCTTATAGAGCCTGTCCCTTTGCAAACCTCAGAATAGCTGCCCCAGCTGATCCGACACCTAGTTGAGAATCCCGCTCGTCACTTCGACATTGCGGTACCGCATGTTCACCGTGGTATCGCAGATGTCGACGTTCTCGAAATGAAAGTCGCGAAGAGTACAGACCGGCTTCGAAACCGCTGCGTTCCAACTGCCGCCATGGTAAGCGAGCCCAAATCTTACGCCCTGCGTGTCGAAAACATAGGCTGTGATTCACCGTACGCCGACTTGTAGTCTAATTCGAGCATAAGGTGCTCGCCCAAGAACGTATCAATATCTGATATCCCAGGACTGCACTGTACAGTGCAAACCTCAATAATGTGGCCAGCAGGAACGACGTAATCTAGATAGAAGAATTCATGCCCCCGCAATGTACAACCCGGCAAACCTTCGAACGCTTTTTCAATCAACGGAGGTCCCTCACCCTCTACTCGCATCCCACCACGGTACACCCTTGCACCAGTGATGATCGCCGGTCCAAGCCCATCATTACGAACTTCGAACTTGAACTCTCCATCTTCGGTGGACGAACTATGGCCGCCCAAATGTGGGCGGACACTTAACTTATTATGAACTCTCGAAAGGTGGGACTGCCATATAGTCGCCCCTAGCGCAAGCAGCGATATAAGCACTGCTACCCACGGCGCTAGATCCCATCCAGCATCTGGAGGAAAACAATAATAGGATATATCAGAGACCATTTTCACCCCAATGAGAAATCTGACACGCTAGAAGTTGCGTTAAACCTCAAAGCATGCCGCATAAAAAAAGGGCCCCCGCATACTAGGGAGACGGGGGTGTGTCTTTGAACATATAACTACTACAAGCGACCGCAACACGCGGTGCCGAGCACCCATCATTCCACGGGGCCAATCACCCTCCCCTGTGCTGCCATCACCGCTGACCTTATGGTTTCCGGGTCGAACTTCTCCAGCGGCTCGGGCGGCATTGCGTTACCCAGATGATACTCGGCATATTGGTCGGCGCCGTCTTGACGCACGCACACCGCCAGTATTTGCCAGCCCTCATTCACCAGGCGCTGCGCCTGGGACTGATGATTGACCGTACGCAAACTCTTCACATCTTCCAACTTCATCAATGTAGTTCCTTTCTACCAGGGGCAGGAGGACAGCTGCTTAACGCCTGTGAGTCAGAAATCGCTCACCGGCAGGCTGGACTTGCCTAACACATAGGTTACGTAAGTGGTGGCGTTCGGCTCGGCACCCGGCACGACGGCAAGTAGAGTCCAGCCTTCGGCCAGCCTCTCATTGGCCTCGGTCGCGCCGCGCACCTCAATCACTTCTTGGGCGTCGCTCAGTTGCATCAGTGTTGCTCCTTGTTTTTGGAGTGGGATGGGTCCGCCAGTAGCGGGTAGTGGGCGAGCTCGAGCGCTAGAGGTCTCCTTGAGCACCTCGGCCATTACACTACTCAACTTTAGCTAACAGAACAGACTTCCGAGTTGTGAGATTTAAAAAAGCTCGCCCAAGGAGGCAGGTACCCAGTTCATTATCACCAGCTCGCCCGTCATTTCCGCCTTACCGTGCCGCTGATTGCCTGTGGTATAGCGGATATCAATACGCTCGAAGTGGAAGCCCTCGAACACACGCCGGATATCAGGATGGTCGTTGATGCTGACCATCACCCTGCCCTTGCAGCGCCGCATAAAGTCGGCCATTCGCTCGTACTCCTCGAAAGGGAAATCCACGCCATATCCTTCCGTTTTCCAGTAGGGCGGATCCATGTAGAAGAACGTGTGTGCTCGGTCATAACGCTCGGCGCAGGCGAGCCAAGAAAGGTTTTCGACGTACGTGCCAGCAAGCCGCTGCCACGCGGCCGCCAGATTCTCCTCAATGCGCGACAGGTTAATAGCCGGTCCTGTGGTGGCGGTACCGAACGTCTGCCCGGTGACCTTACCGCCGAACGCATGCTGCTGCAGGTAGAAGAACCGGGCGGCACGCTGGATGTCGGTCAGCGTCTCCGGGCGTGTCATCTTCTGCCACTCGAAGATCTGACGCGAGCTGAGCGCCCATTTGAACTGGCGGACGAACTCCTCAAGGTGGTTCTGCACAACCCGGTACAACGTGACCAAGTCGCCGTTGAGGTCGTTGAGCACCTCCACCGGGGCAGGCTGTGGACGCATGAAGTACAAGGCCGCACCTCCTGCGAAGACCTCCACATAGCATTCATGAGGGGGAAAGAGAGGGATCAAGCGGTCGGCGGCGCTTGCCGCCCATCCAGGGGATGATTGGAGAGGTCATATTATGCAAGTCTTTACTGTATGGATAAACAGGTGTTAGGCTCGCCGCGCTTTGTGCACAAGACAGGGGCCACCGCTGGACTTGCAGGAAGGGCCTGCGGGTTCGGCGGGCCGGGCTGGATGTTGACGCATCCGCCCGGCTCGCCTCTTTTCACTAGATCAAGGAGCCTCCCGTGGAAGATCAGGTAAAAAAAAATCTAAGGAAACTGAAGTTAGAAACCGCAGAGCTTTTCGGAAAACTAAAAACAGAGATACCGCTGGCTTTGCTCTTGGGGACGTTCCCACTGCTACTGTTTTCCTACTTCAAGCGGGATGTAGACGAGATACTGGGCGGATTATTGGCAATAGGACCATTGGTTTATTACTCAGTTTTTTTGCTGGCCCCTTACGCTCTGGTGCTGATCATCAAGCACACCATCCGCCTCAGCTTCGACTCTACCAGAGAAAAATTAAACTATATCCATTTAATTGTTGACGAAGTCGGTCTTGGCTTCCTAACCATTACGAGAACAGCATTAGGCGCAATTATTGGAATCCTGATCCTACTGCACTTTTCCGACATTATATCTGGCACGCCCAAGCAAATTGCGAACACATATGTCAACGTAGCATTTTTAACGATATTCAACTGCCTTGGAGCGCTAATTAAGGACTGGGCGAATAAAGGAATAAATAGGCCTCTAGAGCGAAACCCTATAAGGCTGGGCAAAAAACTCTACTGACCTCTAAATCCAAAGCTCGCCTATTTTGACAACTCACGAGCATATTGCTGACAGGCTTTCAGGGCAATGATTGCTCGGTCACCTTCGTCGGTGATGGCGATAATTCGCTGAGGATGCGCTCGGTCAAGGTAGGCGCGTACCCCTGACATGTTCCAACGCAAAGTTCTAGCCGGCCAGATCAAGCTACCTATTACCCGCCTTGAGCCAAGCCAGAAGAGCGCCCGAGGCATTCATATTGCTGACCTGGCTTTCTATTTGGATCAGCAGCGGGATGCTGCGCGAAAAGAGTGTGCGCAGCTGAACAAGTCGTTTCGGGGCGCCTAACCGCAAGAACACACCTCGGCAGGTCAGCTTCTGTCGCACGCCATGACCGCAGTAAACATTCGGCACAGCCAGCCAAATCAACTTGACTACATGTGTCGATAGCCGTCGACATTCGGCGGCTATCAAACCAACGCGGCCTTTGGCGGCGGGCAGCTAACGAGCTGAAGCTATCCTTCGTGCCTACAGGCATAAGCTACACCGTCGGTTCACTCATAGAGAATTGGTTCGAGTTAGACCGAGACTCAACCCACTGGGAAGATTTTCAATCGCAATAAGTGCTAGATTGTCGGTGATGATTCTACCGTCATTTAGCAGAGCGAACGAAGGCACCCAAAGAATTGCTTCTTTATCGAATTCATAGACCATTTGCCGACATACCTTTCCTTGAGCCTTAAGCCGCGAAATTAATAAGGCTGCTTGAGCACCCGCACCTGCTAAAGCATCCATGGCTGCATGAAGCTTTTTTGAATCTTTACCCCTGAATAGAA
>NZ_BCBT01000087.1:0-15697 GCF_001320965.1 Pseudomonas sp. NBRC 111143
TCTCTTAATGAGTACATGATAACTCCTGTTCGACGCATGGGTGGCAGGGCACGCTGGCGTGGCGGGTTCGTTCATATTTCCATTCAAGATTTCGGGGGAGGCTAAATGTGATCACTGAAGGCGGCAACTAGCAGAATTAACAGGTACGCCTGAAAACGGCGGGTTCAAAACGACCGTTTATCAGTCGATGATTGTTCGCTGTTTACCTGCAGGTGCCCTCACTAACGCAAGCCTGGGCTTATCCCTGATGTGCCCGCCGCCCCCCCTGAAGGCATCGGATTAGCGGAGTGGAGCCATCAGGTCATTAGCACCAGCCCAGATTTCTCGGTGTTTCAGGCCACGCAGTGGCCTGCTCGCAAGCGCCGGATCCGCTGAACCAAAACCCGCCTCTGCGCCGCGGCAGCTGATCGCAGGCATCCGTTGGTAAAGTTGGACAGCTTCTTGCAGAGGCAGCGCAGGCGCTCTGCAGGCGTCAAAGTTTTGCTTTAAGAGGAATCGTGGTGGATCGCAGTCAGTTAATCAGCAACGCCCGTAACAACCTGGCCGGTCTCGGTCGGGGGAACCTGGGCGTGCCGTTGTTGCTGCTGGTGATGCTGGCAATGATGATGTTGCCCATCCCGCCGTTCCTGCTCGATGTGTTCTTCACCTTCAACATCGCGCTGTCGATCGTGGTCCTGCTGGTCTGCGTCTACGCCCTGCGCCCGCTGGACTTCGCCGCGTTCCCGACCATCCTGCTGGTGGCGACGCTGCTGCGCCTGGCGCTCAACGTCGCCTCGACCCGCGTGGTCATGCTCCACGGCCAGGAGGGCCACGGGGCGGCGGGCAAAGTGATCCAGGCCTTTGGTGAGGTGGTGATCGGCGGCAACTACGTGGTCGGTGCGGTGGTGTTCGCCATCCTGATGATCATCAACTTTGTCGTGGTGACCAAGGGTGCCGGGCGTATTTCCGAGGTGAGCGCGCGCTTCACCCTCGACGCCATGCCCGGCAAGCAGATGGCCATCGACGCCGACCTCAACGCCGGCTTGATCGACCAGGCCCAGGCCAAGGCGCGTCGTGCCGAGGTCGCCCAGGAGGCCGAGTTCTACGGTTCGATGGACGGTGCCAGCAAGTTCGTGCGTGGCGACGCCATCGCCGGCCTGCTGATTCTGTTCATCAACCTTATCGGCGGCATGCTCATCGGCATGCTGCAGCATGGCATGACCTTCAGCGACGCCGGCAAGGTGTACGCTTTGTTGACCATTGGTGACGGTTTGGTGGCGCAGTTGCCCTCGCTGCTGCTGTCCACTGCGGCCGCGATCATGGTCACCCGCGCCTCGGGCTCCGAGGACATGGGCAAGCTGATCAACCGGCAGATGTTCGATTCGCCCAAGGCGCTGGCCGTTTCCGGCGCGCTGATGGTGGTGATGGGGCTGGTGCCGGGTATGCCACACATCGCCTTCCTCAGCCTCGGCGTGCTGGCCGGCGGCGGCGCCTACATGGTGTGGAAGAAGCAGCAGAAGGCCAAGCTCCTGGCCGTGCAGGAAGCGCAGCGCCAACAGGATCTGCTGCCATCGCCGCAGCGCGCCATGGAAACCAAGGAGCTGGGCTGGGACGACGTCACGCCGATCGACATGATCGGCCTGGAAGTCGGCTATCGCCTGATTCCGCTGGTCGACCGCAACCAGGGCGGCCAGTTGCTGGCGCGGATCAAGGGCGTGCGCAAGAAGCTCTCGCAAGACCTGGGCTTTCTCATGCCCACCGTGCACATTCGCGACAACCTCGACCTGCAGCCCAGTGCCTATCGCCTGACGCTGATGGGGGTGATCCTGGCCGAGGCCGAGATCTATCCGGACCGCGAGCTTGCGATCAACCCTGGGCAGGTGTTCGGCACTCTCAATGGTATCGCCGCGCGCGACCCGGCCTTTGGCCTGGAGGCGGTGTGGATCGATGTGGCCCAGCGCGCCCAGGCGCAGTCCTTGGGTTACACGGTGGTCGATGCCAGCACCGTGGTCGCCACTCACCTCAACCAGATCCTGCAGAAGCACTGCCACGAGCTGATCGGCCATGAAGAGGTCCAGCAGTTGCTGCAGGTGCTGTCCAAGGCATCGCCGAAACTTGCCGAGGAATTGGTGCCAGGTGTCATTTCCTTGTCGGGGTTGCTCAAGGTCCTGCAGGCCCTGCTTGCCGAGCAGGTGCCCGTGCGTGACATCCGCAGCATTGCCGAGGCCATCGCCAACAATGCCGCCAAGAGTCAAGATACCGCCGCGTTGGTGGCTTCGGTGCGGGTCGGCTTGTCACGTGCCATCGTGCAAAGCATTGTCGGCGTTGAGTCCGAGCTGCCTGTGATCACCCTTGAACCAAGGTTGGAACAGATCTTGCTCAATAGTCTGCAAAGGGCCGGGCAGGGTCAGGAAGACGGTGTTCTTCTTGAACCGAGCATGGCCGAGAAGCTGCAGCGTTCGCTGATCGAGGCGGCGCAGCGCCAGGAGATGCAAGGCCAGCCGGCCATTCTCCTGGTCGCCGGCCCGATCCGTGCCATGCTGTCGAGATTCGGTCGTCTGGCCGTGCCCAACCTGCATGTGCTGGCGTACCAGGAAATACCGGACAACAAGCAAGTCACCATCGTTGCCACCGTGGGCCCTAACGGCTGAGGTAGTGGGTTATGCAAGTTAAGCGTTTTTTCGCCGCCGATATGCGCCAGGCCATGAAGCTGGTCCGTGATGAGCTTGGCGCCGATGCCGCAATCATCGGCAACCGGCGTATCGCCGGCGGTGTCGAACTGACGGCCGCGCTGGACTACAAGCTGTCCGCCCTGGCCCCACGCGTGCCGAATGTCGAGCTCGAGGACGAGCTGCGCAAGACCCATTCGCGCATCGCCACCGCCCAGGCCGAGCTGGACGGGCGTGGTGACGCCGAACTCGGCAACCGGCAATTGTTTGCCGGCCTGTCGCTGACCGCGTCCGAGCCGCTGGTCGAGCCGCATGTGGATGTTCCGGCGCCTGCGCCGGCCCCTGCGGCCCCGACGGTCGACAAGCGCGTCTTCGACGCCATGCGTTCGGAGCTTTCGGGTTTGCGCGAGCTGCTTGAAGTGCAGCTTGGCTCGCTTGCCTGGGGCCAATTGCAGGGCAACAAGCCGCAGCAGGCCAACCTCTGGCGTCGCTTGCAGCGCCTGGGCCTGTCTGGCCCGATCGCCCGTGATCTGCTTGAGCGGGCCGGTGAGATCGAAGACCCGCGTCAGGCTTGGCGCATGGTCCTGGCGCACCTGGCGCGTCTGATCGAGGTGCCTGAGGTGGAGCCGATCGAGGAGGGCGGGGTCATCGCCATGGTCGGCCCGGCCGGCATGGGCAAGACCACCACCCTGGCCAAGCTCGCCGCGCGCTATGTGCTCAAGTACGGCTCGCAGCACCTGGCGCTGGTGAGCATGGACAGCTACCGCATCGGTGCCCAGGAGCAGCTCAAGACCCTCGGGCGCATCCTCAATGTGCCGGTGACCTACGTCGATCCGGGCCAGTCGCTGGCCCAGGCGCTGGAGCCACTGCTGCGCAAGCGCGTGGTGCTGATCGACACCGCCGGTCTTCAGGCCAGCGATCCGGCGCTGCGCATGCAGCTCGAATCGCTCGCCAGCCGCGGCATCGCCGCCAAGAACTACCTGGTACTGGCCACCACCAGCCAGAAACAGGTGCTGACCGCCGCCTATCACAGCTACAAGCGCTGTGGCCTGGCCGGTTGCATCCTGACCAAGCTCGATGAAACGGGCAGCCTCGGCGAAGTGCTGAGCCTGGCCATCAGTCACGAACTGCCCGTGGCCTATCTCACCGATGGTCCGCGCATTCCTGACGACCTGCAGTTGCCGCGCAAGCATCAGTTGGTGAGCCGCGCGGTCAGCGTGCAGTTGCAGGAAGAGCCCAGCGAAGAGGCCATGGCCGACATGTTCGCTGATCTCTACCACAATCCCGATAAGCGCGCGGGTTGAAGATGAACGGCGCAGGGGGTCGACAGCGGCCCTTCAAGTGGGCAGGTCCCACGCGAGACAAGGTAAAGAACAGACATGGGTAGCATGCATCCCGTACAGGTGATCGCCGTCACCGGTGGCAAAGGTGGCGTCGGCAAGACCAACGTTTCAGTGAACCTGTCCCTGGCGCTGGCTGAACTCGGCCGCCGGGTCATGCTGCTGGACGCCGACCTGGGTCTGGCCAACGTCGACGTGCTGCTGGGGTTGACCCCCAAACGTACCCTGGCCGACGTCATCGAAGGACGCTGCGAGCTGCGCGACGTGCTGTTGCAGGGGCCGGGCGGCGTGCGCATCGTGCCGGCGGCCTCGGGTACCCAGAGCATGGTGCACCTGGCGCCAGCCCAGCATGCCGGGCTGATCCAGGCGTTCAGCGAGATCGGCGACAACCTCGATGTATTGGTGATCGACACCGCTGCAGGTATCGGTGACTCGGTGGTCAGTTTCGTTCGCGCGGCGCAGGAAGTGTTGCTGGTGGTGTGCGACGAGCCCACCTCGATCACCGACGCCTACGCCTTGATCAAGCTGCTCAACCGCGATTACGGCATGAATCGTTTCCGCGTCCTGGCCAACATGGCGCAGAGCCCTCAGGAAGGGCGCAACCTGTTCGCCAAGCTGACCAAGGTTACCGACCGCTTCCTCGACGTGGCCTTGCAGTACGTGGGCGCCGTGCCCTACGACGAATGTGTGCGCAAGGCCGTGCAGAAGCAGCGCGCAGTGTACGAGGCCTTCCCGCGCTCCAAATGCGCCCTGGCGTTCAAGGCCATTGCGCAGAAGGTCGACAGCTGGCCGCTGCCGGCCAACCCGCGCGGGCACCTGGAGTTCTTCGTCGAGCGCCTGGTACAGCCCACCAGTGCGGGGCCGGTGCTATGAGTGCGAGCGGATTCAAGATGTACAGCAAGGCGTCCAAGGACGCTCAGTACGAGCTGGTTGAGCGCTATGCCCCGCTGGTCAAGCGGATTGCCTATCACCTGTTGGCACGCCTGCCGGCCAACGTGCAGGTCGAGGACCTGATCCAGGCCGGCATGATCGGCCTGCTGGAAGTGGCCAACAAGTACGACGCCAGCAAGGGTGCGAGCTTCGAGACCTATGCCGGCATCCGCATCCGTGGCGCCATGCTCGACGAGGTGCGCAAGGGCGACTGGGCGCCGCGTTCGGTGCACCGCAACACGCGCATGGTCAGTGACGCGATTCGCGCCGTCGAAGCAAGAACCGGTCGTGACGCTAAAGATCACGAGGTTGCTGCCGAACTCCAATTGGGTCTCGACGATTATTACGGGATTCTGAACGATACCTTGGGCAGCCGCCTGTTCAGTTTCGACGACCTGCTGCAGGACGGCGAACACGAAGGGCTGCACGAGGACGGTGTCAGCGGCCAGGTCGAGCCGTCGCGTGACCTGGAAGACGAACGCTTCCAGGCTGCACTGACCGATGCGATCGCCAACCTGCCGGAGCGCGAGCGTCTGGTCCTGGCGCTGTACTACGACGAAGAGTTGAACCTCAAGGAAATCGGGGAAGTGCTGGGGGTCAGCGAATCGCGTGTCAGCCAGTTGCACAGCCAGTGCGCGGCGCGTCTGCGCAGTCGGTTGGGTGAATGGCGAGCGCGGTGAACCCGGGTTCGATGCAGTCGTTTTACGTGGTGCCGAATTGATTGAGCGCGCGCTTGTGAGACGAGCGCGTTTAAGACTGCTTGGAGGTCTAATTGAACAAAGATATGAAAATCCTCATCGTTGACGACTTCTCGACGATGCGGCGGATCATCAAGAACCTGTTGCGTGATCTGGGCTTCACCAACACCGACGAAGCCGACGATGGCACCACGGCTCTGCCGATGCTCGAAAGCGGTCACTACGACTTCCTGGTGACCGACTGGAACATGCCTGGCATGTCCGGCATCGACCTGCTGCGCAAGGTGCGCGCCCACGACCGTCTCAAGGGCATGCCGGTGCTGATGGTGACCGCCGAGGCCAAGCGCGACCAGATCATCGAAGCGGCCCAGGCCGGCGTCAACGGCTATGTGGTCAAGCCTTTCACCGCGCAGGTACTCAAAGAAAAGATCGAAAAGATCTTCGAACGCGTCAACGGCTGAGCCATGTCTGGGGGCGCTATGGAATCAAGAAACGATTCTCTGGGGGAGTTCGAGTCGACCCTGAAGAAGCACGCCGAGCAACTGGTGCAAAGCCTGGAACGCGGCCAGTTCGGCGAGGCGGTGCAGCTGATCCACCAGCTCAACCAGACCCGCGACCGCGGCCTTTATCAGGAAGTGGGCAAGCTCACTCGCGAGCTGCACAGCGCTATCGTCAGTTTCCAGATCGATCCGCGCATGCCGCAGGCCGAGGAAGTGTCGCAGATCACCGACGCCACCGAACGGCTGTCCTACGTGGTCCGGCTGACCGAGAACGCGGCCAATCGCACCATGGACCTGGTCGAGCAAAGCACGCCTGTGCTCAACGATCTGGCATCCGAAGCCCAGAACCTGTCTGCCGACTGGCAGCGCTTCATGCGCCGCGAGGTGGCAGCGCCTGAATTTCGTGAGTTGGTCAAGCGCGTCGACAGTTTCCTGACGCATAGCGCCGAAGGTAACCGCAAGGTGGCCGGCCATCTCAACGACATTCTCCTGGCTCAGGACTATCAGGACCTGACCGGGCAGGTGATCAAGCGGGTGACCGCGCTGGTCACCGAAGTCGAAAGCAATCTGCTCAAGCTCGTGTTGATGGCAAGTCAAGTCGATCGCTTTGCCGGCATCGAACATGACCACGATCAATTGCGCGCTGAAAAAGATGAAGAAAAACATCCAACTCGGGGTGAAGGTCCGCAGATTCATGCCGATAAGCGTGAAGACGTCGTGTCCGGTCAGGACGATGTCGACGATCTGCTGTCCAGCCTGGGTTTTTAGGGAGCACGTTTAATGAGCTTCGGCGCCGATGAAGAAATCCTTCAGGATTTCCTGGTAGAAGCCGGCGAAATCCTCGAGCAACTGTCCGAGCAACTGGTCGAGCTGGAAAGCCGACCTGATGATGCGGACCTGCTCAATGCGATCTTTCGCGGTTTTCACACTGTAAAAGGGGGCGCCGGCTTCCTTCAGCTCAATGAGCTGGTGGAGTGCTGCCACATTGCCGAGAACGTCTTCGACATCCTGCGCAAGGGAGAGCGCCGGGTCGATGCCGAACTGATGGATGTGGTGCTCGAAGCGCTCGACACGGTCAACAGCATGTTTGGCCAGGTTCGCGAGCGCAGCGACATCACCCCGGCCACGCCAGAGCTGCTCGCCGCGCTGTCGCGCCTGGCCGAACCGGCCAGCGCCGATGCCGTGGCACCGGTTGCCGTGGCGGCGGTCGTCGAGGCCCCGGCTGCCGAAGCGGACATCACCGATACCGAGTTCGAGCAACTGCTCGATTCCCTCGATGCGGTCAAGGCCCAGGCCGAGGCGGCCGAGCAGTCGCAGGGTGAAGCCGTTTCCGGCAGTGCCGACGAGATCACCGACGCCGAGTTCGAGTCGCTGCTCGACCAACTGCATGGCAAGGGTCAGTTCTCGCCGGAAGTCGCGGCGAGCGAGCCGGAGGCTGCAGTCGCGACGCCGGCCGGTGACGAGATCACCGACGAAGAGTTCGAGGCGCTGCTCGATCAGTTGCATGGCAAGGGCGCTTTTGCCGCCGATGCACTGCCGAGCGTCGAAGCCACCGCCAGTGCGTCAGCGGCCGAACCTGTCGGCGATCACATCACCGACAACGAGTTCGAGGCCCTGCTGGACCAACTGCACGGCAAGGGCAAGTTCAGTGGCGATGCCGTCGCGGCTGAAGCGCCTGCCGTTGCCGTGGCTGCCGCGCCTGCTGCCAAGGCCGAAAGCAAGCCTGTCGCCAAACCGGCGCCTGCCCCCGCCGCGGCTGCCAAGCCGGCCGCTGCTCCGGCACCGGCACGCGCTGCAGCGCCGGCTGCCGACAAGCACGGCGCCAGCGAAGCGGAAACCACGGTGCGGGTCGATACTGCGCGCCTGGATGAAATCATGAACATGGTCGGCGAACTGGTGCTGGTGCGTAACCGCCTGGTGCGCCTGGGCCTGAACAGCGGCGACGAGGCCATGTCCAAGGCCGTGTCCAACCTCGACGTGGTCACTGCCGACCTGCAGACCGCGGTCATGAAGACTCGCATGCAGCCGATCAAGAAGGTCTTCGGCCGCTTCCCGCGCCTGGTACGCGACTTGGCCCGCCAGCTCAAGAAAGAGATCAACCTGGAGCTGGTCGGCGAAGAGACCGACCTGGACAAGAACCTGGTCGAGGCCCTGGCCGACCCGTTGGTGCACTTGGTGCGCAACGCGGTCGACCATGGCGTCGAGACCCCCGAGGAACGCGAGGCCTCCGGCAAGGCGCGTACCGGTCGGGTGGTGCTGTCGGCCGAGCAGGAGGGTGACCATATCCTGCTGTCGATCTCCGACGACGGCAAAGGCATGGACCCGAACGTCCTGCGCGCCAAGGCGGTCGAGAAGGGCCTGATGGACAAGGATGCAGCCGACCGCCTGAGCGAGTCGGATTGCTACAACCTGATCTTCGCCCCGGGCTTCTCGACCAAGACCGAGATCTCCGACGTGTCCGGCCGCGGTGTGGGCATGGATGTGGTGAAGACCAAGATTTCCCAGCTCAATGGCTCGATCAACATCTTCTCGGCCAAGGGCCAGGGCTCGAAGATCGTCATCAAGGTGCCGCTGACGCTGGCAATCATGCCGACGCTGATGGTGATGCTGGCCAACCAGGCGTTCGCCTTCCCGCTGGTCAACGTCAACGAGATCTTCCATCTCGACCTGTCGCGCACCAACGTGGTCGATGGCCAGGAAGTGGTGATCGTGCGCGACAAGGCGCTGCCGCTGTTCTACCTCAAGCGCTGGCTGGTCCAGGACCAGCAGCATGAGGAGCAGCTCGAAGGGCATGTGGTGATCCTGTCGGTCGGTACTCAGCGCATCGGCTTCGTGGTCGACCAGTTGGTCGGCCAGGAAGAGGTGGTGATCAAGCCGCTGGGCAAGATGCTGCAGGGCACCCCGGGCATGTCCGGCGCCACCATCACCGGTGACGGTCGTATCGCGCTGATCCTCGACGTCCCGAGCATGCTCAAGCGTTACGCCGCCCGGCGTATTTGATTTCGGCGGCGTGACCTGGCGGTTGCGCCGCCTAACGGAGTGTTTATGGCAGTCAAGGTCCTGGTGGTGGATGATTCCGGTTTCTTCCGCCGCCGTGTCTCGGAAATCCTCTCGGCGGACCCGACCATCCAGGTGGTCGGCACCGCGACCAACGGCAAGGAAGCGATCGATCAGGCGCTGGCGCTCAAGCCTGACGTGATCACCATGGACTACGAGATGCCGATGATGGACGGCATTACCGCCGTGCGGCACATCATGCAGCGCTGCCCGACACCGGTCCTGATGTTCTCTTCGCTCACCCACGAAGGTGCGCGTGTCACCCTCGATGCGCTGGACGCAGGGGCGGTCGACTACCTGCCGAAGAACTTCGAGGATATTTCGCGCAACCCCGAGAAGGTCAAGCAGATGCTGTGCGAGAAGGTCCATACCATCTCGCGCAGCAATCGCCGTTTCAGCAGCTTCGCCAGCCACGCGCCAAGCCCGGTTGCCAGCGCTGCGTCGAGCACCAGCCACGCCCCGGCCAGCACCTTGGGCAGCGCTGCACCGACACGCCCTGCGGCGCCGGTACGCAGCGTTGCGCCTGCCGCCAGCCATTCGCCGGCGCCCAAGCGCAAGCCCTACAAGCTGGTGGCCATCGGCACCTCCACAGGCGGCCCGGTTGCCCTGCAGCGGGTGCTGACGCAACTGCCCGCCAACTTCCCGGCCCCCATCGTGCTGATTCAGCACATGCCTGCGGCGTTCACCAAGGCCTTTGCCGAGCGCCTCGACAAGCTGTGCAAGATCAGCGTCAAGGAGGCCGAGGACGGTGATGTGCTGCGTCCAGGCCTTGCGCTGCTGGCCCCGGGAGGCAAGCAGATGATGGTCGATGGCCGTGGCACGGTGAAGATCCTGCCGGGTGACGAACGCCTGAACTACAAACCCTGCGTGGACATCACCTTCGGCTCGGCGGCCAAGACCTACGGTGACAAGGTGCTGTCGGTCGTGCTGACCGGCATGGGTGCGGACGGACGCGAAGGTGCCCGCTTGCTCAAGCAGGGCGGCAGCACCGTATGGGCCCAGGACGAGGCAAGCTGCGTGATCTACGGCATGCCCATGGCGATCGTCAAAGCCAACCTGGCCGACGCCGTGTACAGCCTGGACGAGATCGGCAAGCACCTGGTAGAGGCCTGTGTCTGATGGATGTTCTTAGCCTTATCGGCCTGATCCTGGCGTTCGTCGCCATCGTCGGCGGCAACTTCCTCGAGGGCGGACACGTCGGTGCGCTGCTCAACGGCCCTGCCGGGTTGATCGTCATCGGCGGCACCCTGGCCGCGGCGCTGCTGCAGTCGCCGCTGTCGGCGTTCAAGCGTGCGTTGCAGATCCTGCGCTGGATTTTCTTCCCGCCTCGGGTCGACCTGGCTGGCGGCATCGATCGTGTCGTCAACTGGAGCCTGACTGCGCGCAAGGAAGGCCTGCTGGGGCTGGAGGGCGTCGCCGATGCCGAGCCGGACCCGTACGCACGCAAAGGTCTGCAGTTGCTGGTCGATGGCGCGGAGCCGGAGTCGATCCGCAGCATTCTCGAGGTCGACTTCCTCACCCAGGAGAGCCGTGACATCCAGGCTGCCAAGGTCTTCGAGAGCATGGGCGGCTACGCGCCGACCATCGGTATCATCGGTGCGGTGATGGGCTTGATCCATGTGATGGGCAACCTGGCCGATCCGTCGCAACTGGGTAACGGCATCGCCGTGGCCTTCGTCGCCACCATCTATGGTGTGGCGAGTGCCAACCTGATCCTGCTGCCGGTGGCCAACAAGCTCAAGGCCATCGTCATGCGCCAGTCGCGTTATCGCGAGATGCTGCTCGAGGGGCTGCTGTCGATCGCCGAAGGCGAGAACCCACGCTCGATCGAGCTGAAGCTGCAAGGCTTCATGGAGTAAGCCATGCGTCGTCGTCGCCATACCGAGGAGCACGAGAACCACGAGCGCTGGCTGGTCTCGTACGCCGACTTCATCACCTTGCTGTTCGCCTTTTTCGTGGTGATGTACTCGATTTCCTCGATCAACGAGGGCAAGTACAAGGTCATTTCCCAGGCGCTGATCGGAGTGTTCAACGACCCCGAGCGCAGCCTCAAGCCGATCCCGATCGGCGATGAGCGCCCGCTGACGATCAAGCCGGCAGAACCCCTGATCAAGGACAGTGACCAGGTCGATGCAGGCCTGGGACAGACCAGCGTCGACCCGCTCAAGACCATCACCGACCAGGTGGCCGATGCCTTCGGCGACTTGATCAAGTCGAACCAGATGACCGTGCGTGGCAATGAGCTGTGGGTGGAGATCGAACTCAACTCGGCATTGTTGTTCGGCAGCGGCGATGCCATGCCCAGCGACATCGCCTTCGAGATCATCGAGAAGGTGGCCCGGATCCTCAAGCCGTTCGCCAACCCGGTGCATGTCGAAGGCTTCACCGACAATCTGCCGATCCGCACTGCCCAGTACCCGACCAACTGGGAGTTGTCGTCGGCGCGCGCGGCGAGCATCGTGCGTCTGCTGGCAATGGAAGGGGTGAACCCGGCGCGCATGGCCTCGGTGGGTTACGGCGAGTATCAACCGGTCGCCAGCAACGATACCGCCGATGGCCGGGCGCGCAATCGTCGCGTGGTGCTGGTGATTTCGCGCAATCTCGAAGTGCGCCGCAGCCTGACGGGCTCCGGCAGCGCCAACGCCACCCCGGACGCAGCGTTGCGCCGTGCTGGCACACAAAGTGCACCAGCTACGCCAGCCACGACGGTCGGGAGCAATCCCGTCAAATCTCCGTCACCGAATCTATAGAACCGTTCCCGGCGGGACATTTCGCCCATGCTGGGAGGAAGCAACGCACGATGAGAGTCTGGGCAGTAGCCAATCAAAAAGGTGGCGTCGGCAAGACCACCACCACCATCGCCCTGGCCGGCCTGCTGGCCGAGGCGGGCAAGCGCGTGGTCGTCGTCGACCTCGACCCGCACGGCTCGATGACCAGCTATTTCGGGCACAATCCCGACGCCCTGGAGCACAGCTGCTACGACCTGTTCCTGCACAAGGGCGTGGTGCCCGAAGGGCTGCCGGGGCAGTTGCTGCTGCCGACCAGCCATGAGCGTATCTCGTTGCTGCCCTCGAGCACTGCACTGGCGGTGCTGGAGCGCCAGTCGCCGGGCCAGAATGGCCTGGGCCTGGTAATCGCCAAGAGTCTGGCGCAGCTGTGGCAGGATTTCGACTTTGCCCTGATCGACAGCCCGCCCTTGCTGGGTGTGCTGATGGTCAACGCCCTGGCGGCCAGCCAACAACTGGTGATCCCGGTGCAGACCGAGTTCCTCGCGGTCAAGGGCCTGGAGCGGATGGTCGGCACCCTGGCGATGATCAACCGCTCACGCAAGCAGGCGCTACCCTTCCAGATCGTCCCGACCCTGTTCGACCGCCGTACCCAGGCCTCGCTCGGCACGCTCAAAGTGCTGCGCGACACCTATGGCGAGCAGGTCTGGCAGGGTTACATTCCGGTCGACACGCGCCTGCGCGATGCCAGCCGCAACGGCGTCACGCCCTCGCAGTTCGACGGCAAGAGCCGCGGTGTGATCGCCTACCGGGCGCTGCTCAAGCACCTGCTGACCTACCGCAACGCATTGCAGGTGGCCTGATGAACCGCGTTCCGCAGATCACCAGCAAGCCGCAACTGGCCCTGCAGTCGTATCTCGACGGCCTGCTGCAGGAAGCCACCGAGCCGGTTGAAGTGCCTGAGGCGCCGCTGCCGACAGTACAGCCACAGGCAGCCGAGCCCAGCGACGAATTCGCCGCTGCGGTTCGTGAAGAACAAGCCCGCGACGCCGTCCGCCAGCCCGAGTCGGTGGTGGCGCTCAAACCCTTTGCCGAGCCTGCGCCCAGGATCCTGCCGACGCTGTTGCCGCCGGTGGAGCCGGTGGTCAGCGTGGTCGAAGAGCAAGTGCTGGCCGAGGCTTCGATTCCGGTGCTGACCCAGACCCAAGCCATAGAGCCGGTCGCCCCGCTGGTCGAAGTCCACCTGCCGTCACCTGCTGCACCGGTGCCGCCGGCTACCGTCGACGGGCGTCCGGCCTGGGCTGCGGAGCCTTTCGAATGCCTGCTGTTCGATGTCGCCGGGCTGACCCTGGCGGTGCCGCTGGTGTGCCTGGGGTCGATCTACAGCCTGGCCGGCCAGGAGCTCACGCCGCTGTTCGGCCAACCGGACTGGTTCCTCGGCATCCTCAGTTGCCAGGCCGGCAACCTGAAGGTGCTGGACACCGCACGCTGGGTCATGCCTGACCGCTACCGCGAGGATTTCCGCCAAGGCTTGCAGTACGTGATTTCCGTGCAGGGCTACGAGTGGGGGCTGGCGGTGCATCAGGTCAGCCGTTCTCTGCGCCTGGACCCGGCCGAGATCAAGTGGCGCAGCCAGCGTGGCCAACGCCCGTGGCTGGCAGGCACCGTGATCGAACACATGTGCGCCTTGCTCGACGTCGCCGAGCTGGCCGAGCTGATCGCCAGTGGTGCGGTCAAGCAGCTGAATACCAAACACAACTGACATGGGCGCCGCATCTGCCGCGGCCTCAACGAGCACACCGCCAACGGCGGTACAAGAGGGCTAGGGGAATGAAAAAGTCGTCTGCACAAGGTTCCGAAGATCCGATCCTGCAGTGGGTCACCTTCCGTCTGGACAACGAGTCCTACGGCATCAACGTCATGCAGGTGCAGGAAGTCCTGCGCTATACCGAAATCGCTCCGGTGCCGGGTGCGCCGAGCTATGTGCTCGGTATCATCAACCTGCGCGGCAACGTGGTCACCGTGATCGACACCCGCCAGCGTTTCGGCCTGATGCCTTCGGACGTCACCGACAACACCCGTATCGTGATCATCGAGGCGGACAAGCAGGTGGTCGGCATCCTGGTCGACAGCGTGGCCGAAGTGGTCTATCTGCGTCAGTCGGAGATCGAGACTGCGCCGAACGTCGGTAACGAAGAGTCGGCCAAGTTCATCCAGGGCGTGTGCAACAAGAACGGCGAGCTGCTGATCCTGGTCGAGCTGGACAAGATGATGACCGAGGAAGAGTGGTCGGAGCTGGAGAACATCTGAGGTGATCTTCGAGGCTGCGGTAATCCTCCTGGCGCTGTTGTGGGCGCTGAGCCTGTGGTTCTTCCTCAACTACAGCAAGCGCCAGCGCGAGCTGGCCAGCCAGCAGGCCCAGGGCGATGCGCTGCGTGACCAGCGCATCAGGGACCTGGCCAAACGTCTGGATGACTACCAGAACGTCACCGTGCGCATGGGGGAAGCCATCCATGAACTGCGCGCGGCGGTCGCGCCGCTGCCTGACAGGCTCCTGCAACTGGAGCAGCGCGACCCCAACAATGTCACCTTCTCCCAGGCGGCCAAGTTGGTGGGGATGGGCGCAAGCGTGTCCGAACTCACTGAAAGCTGCGGGCTGACCCAGGCCGAAGCGGAGTTGATGAGCAAGTTGCATCGGCGCGACTGAGTGTCGAACGGCACTTATTCGAGCTTGTCATCGCGGGTCGCTTTGCGGCCCCGTTTCTCCCCTCATTCCCTCAGCCAAGTTATTTATTTCGCGCAGCGTATTCAACAGCGGCAGGCCCGGTCATCCGTCTGAGCCGGGCGATATGGCGATAGAAACCGGCTGTTAGATATAGGTGTCCCAGCACCGGTTAGCTCAATGGCTCTAAGGCAGCAGCGGGTTGCCAGGGGTGATGTCACGCTCGCCCGGCGCCGAGTCGTCGAAGTTCTCCGGTACCTTGCCACGCAGTTGCCAGGCGAAGGCAATGATTTCGGCGATAGTCAGGTACAGCGCTTCGGGGATCTGCTCACCCAGCTCCAGGCGTGCCAGCAGGCTTACCAGTTCGGCGTTCTCGTAGATCGGCACTTCGTGTTCGCGGGCCAGGGCGAGGATGGCTTCGGCCAGTTCGTCCTCACCCTTGGCGCTCAGGGTGGGCGCCTGGTCACCGTCGTAGCTCAGGGCAATGGCCTGGCGGGGGGCTTTGTTGCTCATGCGGTTTCATCCACCCAGCGTTGTTCCAGTCGTGTGCGCGGGCCTTGTGGCGGGATGCCGGGATTACATTCCAGGTCGCCAACGTCCAGGCCCCGTGCCAGCAGGCGTTCGCGCAGGCTGCCAAGCTGGCTGTCGATCAGTTCGGCGGTTTGCGGGCGCTCGGCCCACAGTTGGCCGCTGAGTCGCCCTTGGGTGAGCTGGGCCTGGACCTGTAGTGGGCCCAGCGGCGGGAGGTCGAAGGCCAGGTCGATGCGCCACAACGACTCGAGCGGATCGCGCTGCTCGCGCTGCGAGTCCGCTTGTTGCCGTGGGGTGTCCTCGCGTTGCAGCTTGGCCTGCAGCGGGATGAACTCCTGGCCGTGGCGCAAGGGGATCTCGGTTTGCCAGGTGGTCTGCTGGTTGCCGCTCTCGGTGGTACCGGTCTGCTGCAGGCTGGCCAGCTGATGGCTTTGTACCCGCGAGATGGCGGCGGCGGCCAGGCGCAGCAGTTGCTGCAGGTCGCCTTTTTCTTCCAGGCTTTGCAGCAGACGTGAGGGCAGGGGGAAGGTGCCGGGTTGCGGGCG